>JANPCJ010000025.1:0-3674 GCA_031430895.1 Chloracidobacterium sp.
CGTTATCGGTGCCGACGCGGCAAACGCGGCGGACACGCTTTACAACCGGCTGTTTGCATCCAGCGAGATCGTCAACAGCTTTCTCGCCGAGGCCCGCATCGGCGGCTCGCTCATCATCGCCCAACCGGACCACCTCGCACCGCTTGCAACGTTTACGTGGGACGGCGGCTCCATCGGCATTGGCAGCGACAGCAACTGGACGACCAACGACAACTGGGCGGGCATCGGCGGAGCGGGGGCGGGCGACGATCTGGTTTTCCCGGAGAGCGCGGCCCGCAAGACCAACACCAACGACTTTCCCCTCAATACCAGTTTCAATTCGTTGACGTTTAATGGCAGGGATTACGTCATCAACGGCACGGCGGGTAACGGCATCTCGATCATTCTCGCCAACGGCATGACAGTTGATCTTACGGGTGGCAGGAACTTTCCGGTTTTTAATCCCAACATGTTCCTCGGCGCGAACCAGACATGGAACAGCCTCAACGGCCCAGTTGTACTTAACGGCGTCGTCAATTTGAACGGCAAACTGTTGACGTTGACCGGCCCCGGAACCCATCGGTTTGACGGGTCGATCAGCGGCATAGGCTCACTGATTAAACAGGGTTCGGGCAACGCCCTCATCAATGGCAGCGCCGGAATTCCAAACGGCACTCGAATAGATGCCGGCAGCCTTGCTGTTTCCGGTACTCTCGCCGGCCCAGTGAGCTTAAATGGCGGATCGCTGATAGGCACTGGAACTGTCGGCGGAATCTCCACAAGCAGCGGCGGCGGCACGATTGCGCCAGGCACCGGCGGCAACACTGTCGGTACTTTGCACGCAACCGGCGATGTCGGGCTCGGATCCGGTGTAACCTTTGCCGTGGACCTCAATAGCGTCTCGTTGTTTGACACCTTGACTGTCACAGGTTCAGGAAGCGCCTCTGACGTTATCCTCAACGGCGCAAACCTGGATGTCTCGCTCGGTTTCACACCGACGGCCGGACAAACGTTCACCATCATTACCCAAACAGGCCTAGGCTCAATCAACGGCACCCAGTTCGCGCAAGGCACCAGCATCGTCGCCGGTGGACAGGTTTTCACCATTGCCTACACCACCAGCAGCGTCGTCCTGACGGCGCAGGGGCCGGTACCGGAAATGGACGTACGGGGCAATACCATCAGCATTGTTGACGGTGACGCCACTCCATCGCTTACCGACCACACCGATTTTGGCTCGGCCTTGACAGGCGGCGGGACGGTTTCGCGGGTGTTCAGTATCTTCAATACAGGCGCCGGAGCGCTCAATTTAACAGGTTCGCCCAGAGTGGTGGTCGGCGGAACAAACGCCGCAGACTTTACGGTAACGGTCCAACCGGCGTCGCCTGTCGCCCCGACTAACGGAACTACGACATTTACGGTCGTATTTGATCCGGGCGCGAATGGTTTGCGCACCGCGACCCTGAGCATCGCCAATGACGACCCGAACGAGAACCCCTACAATTTCTCGATTGCAGGAACCGGAACGACTCCAAACGTCGCCCCGGTGGCCAATCCGGACAATTTTGCGACTGCGGTAAACACGCCTTTGAACGTGGCGGCACCGGGCGTCCTCGCCAACGACACAGATGTCGATGGCCCCGCTCAGCAGGCGGTTTTTGTGAGTGGCGTGACCAACGGCACACTAGGGCTTGGCGCCAACGGTGCGTTTATGTACATTCCAACCTCGAACTTCAACGGCACGGACAGCTTTACCTATCGCGTCAACGACACGGCTCCGGTAAATAACCTCAGCAACATTACCACCGTCACCATAACCGTTGGGACGCCACCGACATCGCTCACCTGGGACGGCGGCGGTGCGGACAACAACTGGTCAACCGCCCTCAACTGGAATCCCGACGTAGCCCCGTCAAACGGCCAGGACCTCATCTTCCCGGCTGGCGTACCCCGCCTGACCAACAACAACAACATCAACGGCCTGGACGTGCGGTCGATGACATTCACCGGCGGCGGATATAATATCGGCGGCAGTGCGATTACGCTGTCAAACGGAATGACAGTCAATGCATCTTCGGGTGGAACGGTCGTCTTTAGCCCCGGCGTAGCCCTGACGCAAGCCCAGAGCTTTACCAACAGCGGCTCTCAGGTGTGTTTAATGAGCGGACAACTAACTTTGAACGGCTTTGGACTTACGGTTGACGGGACGGGTAACTACAACTTCATCGGACAAGTTACCGGCAATGGAAGTATCACCAAGAACGGGGCCGGAATATTGTTTCTCGGCAATAACAACAATTACACAGGTATAACTCAAATCAACAACGGCTCTCTATCCGCGGAAAACTCGAATAGTCTGGGTGATGCGACGGGAGCGGGGAACAACACCGTCGTTTCCGCGGGCGCGACCTTGTTTATTAGCTCCAATTCGCTCAATATGCCGGAAGCCATCACGCTCAACGGCACCGGCGTGGGCGGAACGGGAGCGTTGGTCACTAATGTTTGTTCAACGGGTTGCTCCATCTCCGGTGCGATAACGCTGGCGGGCAACACGACGGCGAATGTTGCAACCAACGAGACGCTAACGCTGAGCGGGGCGATCGGCGGCGGCTCGTTTGGGCTGACCAAGATCGGCGCAGGCACGCTCGCCCTGACCGGTGCGGCGGCAAACACCTACACCGGCACGACCACCGTCAATGACGGCACGTTGTCGCTGGGCAAAGTCTCAGGCGGCGGCGTTTCCGTCCCCGGCCCGCTCGTCATCGGCGACGGCACAGGGACGGCTAACAGCGCCATCGTGTTCCTGAACAACCACAATAACATCGCCCAATCCTCCAGCGTAACCATCAATGCCGACGGCTTGCTCGATACCAACAACTTTAGTAATGTCGTCGGAGCGTTGTCCGGCAGCGGCAACATCACTCTCGGTCCCACTAGCAGCTTCCTGGTCAATTCCGGCGGGCAATCATCTACCTTCAGCGGTACGTTCACTAGCGGCACGGGCGCTTTGATTAAAGATGGAAACGGCACGCTTACGCTCACCGGCAACAGTCCGTCAGGGCGTTTGACTGTTACCCTGGGAACGGCACTTGTCAACGGCACTGTCGGCGCGGCGCGAGCGAGTGTTGGACGTTTGGGCGGCAGTGGCACAGTCGGCGGGATTGATGCCAACGTAAACTGTACCATCGCACCCGGCAACAGCCCCGGGCAACTCAACTCCAACGGCAATGTAATCTTCAATCTCGCTTCAGCCTTCGAGATCGAAATCGGCGGCACCACCGCCGGCACACAGTATGACCGCCTCAACGTCACCGGCACAGTCAGTCTCAACGGCAACCTGACCGGAGCTTTAATCAACTTTACACCCACCGCCGGGCAGCAGTTCACCATCATCCAAAGCACCGGCGCGATCACGGGAACCTTTGCGCAAGGCAACAGCATCACCATCGGCGGCGTGCCTTTCACCATCACTTACAACGCCAACAGCGTTGTGTTGACGGTCAACGGGGTGCCACCGACGCCAACCCCAACACCGACGCCGACACCGACACCGACGCCGACGCCAACCGTAACGCCGACGCCGACCCCGACCCCGACGGTCACTCCAACACCGACGCCGACGGGCACACCGACGCCGACGGCACCACCGACCCCGACGCCGACCCCCACGCCGACTGCACCACCAACGGCCACAC
>JANPCJ010000026.1:0-20651 GCA_031430895.1 Chloracidobacterium sp.
GTTCTGCACGATGTCGAGGGTTTCGAGCATGAAGAAGTCGCCAGAATACTCGGCTGCTCGGTAGGCACGTCGAAATCGCAGCTTCACAAGGCGAGACTCAAATTGCAGAAGCTTCTAAAAAAGAAGGCAAATCCGCGTCTAATCGGAATCAGCGCGTAAATAAATTGGCACTTATTGATAATTTTGGCTTCTCGGAATCGGGAAGCCTTTTTTTCAGTTCATTAGTACGCCGCCGCACCGGCCTCGGCAACGGAATGATCTTGCTCGCCGCTGCCGCCGGATACACCAATTGCTCCGATTACGTTGCCGTCTTTTTTGAGCGGAATGCCGCCCGCGAAGATCATTACCTTGCCGCCGTTTGAGGCGTGAATGCCAAAAAACTGATCGCCAGACTGGCTGTTGTCGGCGAGGTCCTTTGTCGTGATATCAAACGCTCGCGAGGTCCAGGCCTTTTTTATCGATATATCGACGCTGCCGATCCAGGCATTGTCCATCCGGACGTGCGCGACCAGATTCCCTCCGGCATCCGCAACCGCGATATTCATCGGCTGTCCGATCTCGTCCGCTTTTTTTTCGGCCGCCGCAATTATTCTTCGTGCATCTTCAAGATTTATCATGAACATTTATCCCCTTTCTGTTTTATTTTATAGACACGCTAACATTTAAACCTAAAAACTATGTTTCCTCAATCCTAATGTTTCGTCTTGCAAGTTCGGTGACAAATTTTACCGGGTCAATGGCTTTT
This sequence comes from Chloracidobacterium sp., assembly GCA_031430895.1. Taxonomy (GTDB): domain Bacteria; phylum Acidobacteriota; class Blastocatellia; order Pyrinomonadales; family Pyrinomonadaceae; genus OLB17. The sequence continues at coordinate 746 of JANPCJ010000026.1, forward strand.
TCCTGCGGAGTTGCGCCCCGCGAAAGCACATCGCCGTTTGCCATCATTTGAGCGATGATCGAGGCCGGAAACGCCGTGGTTCGCATCATTGCGCTCATGCCGGCTGCATCGTCTTGTTTGTCGACGATATTGTATCTCAGACGTTGAACGGTTGCCGGGTCGTCGGTTAAGCCCTTACTAACGTGCGGGCTTCTGTATCCTTTGCCAACAAAATCTAACCGGACGAGAACGATGTCCGGTCCGTCGGCGGGAAGGTGTTTTTGGAGCAGCTCACCGAAAACTTTTCGCGGGGTAGTTTTGAAGTCCCCAGTCGCTACCGCTCCCGGTTCTGACAAGACGATCTCGTCGCTCGAGCACAGGCCGAGATCCATCATAGTTTTGAATTTTTGACAATGTCCGGCGTAGCGGATCGTCTTGTAATCAAGCTCGCGGATTTTGCCGAGAAAAGTATCAGGCAAAGTGGATGTACCGCCGGAGGTTTGAAAGGCTTCGAGAGGCGGAAAACCGTCAAACGCGAGCGACTCGATTTCGGTCATCGACTCGACCTCGGTTATTTTGCCGTCGCGGATCACGCGCGCAACCTCGACATATTCATTTATCAATCCCTCGACTGAAAAGACCAATTGATAATTTAGCGGCGGCTGAGGGTTTTGAGGCAGCCCGCCGACGCGGATGTGTATCTCCTCTATGCAATCGAATTTCGCGGCACCGTGCATCGCCAGCACTGACACCATGCCGGGTGCGAGGCCGCAATCGGGGATGATGTTGATTCCGGCGGCCTTGGCATCCGGGTCGAGCGCGAGCTGTTCGTCAACGATGTAATTATTACCGCCAAGATCGCAGAAGTTCGCACCGGTTTCGATCGCGGCCTTGGATAGCGAGACATTATACCAGTAGTTGACACACGAAATCACGGAATCGTGGCCGCGCATGAGGTTGGCGACATCGGCATAATTTGAGGCGTCGATCTGCCGCGCATCAACGCGCTCGCCGCCTACCGCGTCGGCCACGGCTTCAGCTTTTTTCAAATCAAAATCCGCGACCGTCACTTGCTGAACATCCGGCGAATTGCGGATCAAATCAAAAACAGCGCCGTGCCCCATCCGCCCGGCGCCGATTACTAGAATCTTCATTTCTTTCTACTTTTGCCTTTGCGAAGCGTTAGCGTTCGCCTCTGGCGGCTTCGACCTGCGTTTCGAGATCGACGGCGAGTTTTCTAGAGCCCGGTTGGTCGAATGTTTCCATCCAGCGGAGAGATTCATCGAGGACGCGGAGCTGGTATTCCCGCCAATTGGGTTTCCCGGCGACCGAGCCGAATTCGCCAGTGTAATAGGCCGTTCGCGGCGGTCTGACCTTGTCGGTGGTCTTTGGATCGACCGAGAGCATGATTGCCGGTATGCCGCTTTGCTCGAGGGCGCGGGCGACGATGCCGAGAGTCTGGTGGCATAGGCGCGAGGCCGGAATCAGCAGAGCGGCCTGGATTTCGTAGCGATGCAGGCGGTCGGCGAGTTTCGGACCAAGCTCTTCGGCGACACGCTGGGCGTTTGGAATATAGCTGCTAACGCTCCACCAGACATTGTTGAGACCGCCGATAACGGCATTTGCTTCGTATTCCGAGAGGCGATCAATTGGGATTTGTGAGTTTCGATCCTGCTGGACTGCGACCGGATCGTAGCCTTTCGCGGAGTAACGAAAGTCAGCTTCATCCACCTCGACCGGTATTTCGCGAAAATCGAGATCACCATCACGCGAGTCGGTGTCAAACGGTCCGGTGCCATCTATGTATGCTCCGGCGGATGATATCAAGGCAAGATTAAGCATCGGAAGCGCCCGGCGAACTGGCGTAAATGGAGAATGGACATTCTCAACCCACGGATACCCGTTAAGATTTTCATTCGCGTTCCAACGCGAAAATCGACTCGAGAAATTGGCGGAATTTTCGATCAGTTCCATAGCGGTTAAGTCTTGAATTCTTTTGAGAAATCGTAAACATCGGCCTTTTTCGCGGCAGTAAGGCCGAATTTTCGGTTGGCGATGATAAAAAAAGCGACTAGGGCGGCGCCCATGGCGACGAACAAAACCCATGTCGAATATTCGTGCAGCATGTTGAATTGAACTCGCAATGGATCGTCGGCCGCGACTTCATCTATGGGCCGCCCGATCTGAGCCCGGACGGCGGCGAGCCACAGGCCGATGACAAATTGGCCTACTGCGCAACAGGCGGCGAGGAGCAAAATCAGAAAACGCTCGACCCACAGCCAGAATTTGTTGACGCCCGAGCCTCCGACAAGCGAGGTCAGTATCAAGACAATCGCGATGCCGAGGCCGCCGAAGTTCAATATGGAGAGCGTCCGATTGACAACCGCCCCGGCCAATTCACGTTCGGGAACGACCGCAAAAGCGCTCATCGCGACGCCGATAAAAAACACGGCGGCACCGAGCCATATCGCAAGAATCAAAAGCCGGATGTCGGAGAAAAACTTCATATAAAGACGCTATTACAGCACCATTATCCAGTTTTTCATTTGAAAGGGCAAAAGCAGCCGCGCTCATCGCTGCACCGGCAGAGTGAGAACCCTGCGATTAGGCTGAGGATTTTCAACTAAAAACAAAGAATCTTGAAACCGATTGTGAAAACCTGGCGAATCAGGATTAAATAAGTGTTAAATTCTTGTTTGAAACTCGTTTCAATAAGGCGTAGTATCAGCAAGGCGCAATAGACGTTGGATTCAATCTTTCGAACGGCGCTTATCAAAAACGACACCAGAAGTCAGGCCCTGTGCAGAACAAAACAACCGGAGGTTCTTTATCAATGAAACAATTCTTTGCTTCGCTATTCTTGGCGGCGGCTTTTTCTGTGACGGCACTGGCACAAGCCGGCACGTCAACGGCTGAAATCAAAGGGCGGATCACCGACCCGAACGGGGCGGTGGTGAACGGAGCGACCGTGACCGCCACCGACTCGGGCAAGGGCGTCAGCCGCACCGCAACGACAGACGGTGATGGTGAATACCGATTCCTGAATCTGGCGCCGGGAGCGTACAATCTGCGGGTTCAGGCGACCGGCTTTAGCGCCCAGACAAAAAATGCCGTTCAGGTGACCGTCGGTCAGACGCTTGACCAGGATTTTTCATTGCAGATAGGCGACGCGTCGGCAACGGTTGACGTGACGAGCGACCCGCTGGCGATCGAAACCGAAAAATCGTCGCTTAGCACTACGGTCAATGAGCGGTACATCCGCGAGCTGCCCATCGACCGCCGCGATTATCTGGCGTTCTCGCTCTTAGCGCCGGGCGTTGTCGATTCGAACGCCCTGGCTGATAACACCGATTTCCGCGTTACGCAAACACCGCAGAGCGGCTTGTCTTTCTACGGGAGCAATGGACGCGGCAACAATGTTACCGTTGACGGCGCCGAGGCCAACGACCAGGGCGGCGGTGTGCGTTCAACGCTTAGCCAGGAAGCGGTGCAGGAATTTCAGATCAATCGCAGCAATTACAACGCCGAGCTTGGCGGTGCCAGCGGCGGCGTCATCAATATCGTCTCCAAGACCGGGTCAAACAATATTCACGGCAGTGCTTTCGGGTATTTTCGCAATCAGGGGCTCGACGCCGGTGACCCGTTTGCAATCGTTCTCACCGGCACGACGCTTTCGCGCATCAAACCGCCGGCCTCGCGTCAGCAATACGGCTTTACGGTTGGCGGCCCGATCATTAAGGAGAAGACCTTTTTCTTTGGCGGTTACGAGGGGTTAAGGCGTCGCGAATCTTCAACGGTGCCGGTACTTACGGATCTGAGAATTTTTCAGCCTACAGCCGCTCAAAGCGCGACAATTGCGGCCCTTGCGGCCAGCACCGATCCGACGCCCAGGACGTGTCTGAGCAGTCAGCCGACTGTTTTGAGAACGGCGGCGGCGTGTGCTCCAATTATTCAGGCTGCATTGACCGCAAAACAAAGCACACAGGATCTGTTTCGAAACAACAGCGGTGTTTTTCCGTTTACCGGAAATTCAAATTCGCTGTCATTTCGTCTTGACCATGTGCCGAGCGACGCCAATACTTTTTTTGCAAAATACAGCTATACGAAACGCAATGAGGGTAATGCGGCAACGCGGGCCCTGGTTGGGTTTTCGCGCTCCAACAACACCGATATTCTCGACCACAACGTAGTCGGCGGCTGGACGCATATCTTTAACCCGAATTTCACAAATGAGCTCCGGCTTCAAGCAAACTACAATACGTTGGATGTGGTTTCAATCGACCCGAACGGCCCCGAGTTAAATGTTCCGGGATTTGGATTCTTTAACCGCGACATATTTCTTCCGAGCTTCAATAAGGACAAGCGTTATGAGATCGCCGATAATCTGGCCCTGGTTAAAGGTTCTCATCGTATGAAATTTGGTGGGAGTTACCTCCTTCGCGACGGCGGGTTTGATGCAAGAACTTTTTTTAGCGGGCGTTTCGGTTTTGGCACACTGCCGGGCAGATTTGTTAGTCCGTACTTTGTAACTGTTCCAGCCGATACCTCTCGGGACATCCCGATCAATGCCTTGCAAGGCCTCGACCTTGGACTTCCGCAGTCGTATCAGCAAGGTTTCGGCGATGGCTTCGTCGGGGCAAAGCTTCCTTACTATGCTATTTACGGACAAGACACGTGGAGCGTAACACCGAAACTGACAATAAATTATGGGTTGCGGTACGAAGTGGATGTCCGCAAATCTCCCTTGAGGACATATTACGGCAACGTTGGGCCTCGCGTCGGGTTCGCGTGGGATACTTTTGGTGATAAGAAAACGGTTGTTCGCGGCGGTTATGGTATGTTCTATGGCCAGATCCCGTTTGTGATCGACTATGTTGTAAATTCGCTTAATGAGATCAACGGATTCAGACAGATACCGCAGGTTTTGACCACGATCACCAATGCGAATCCGATGCAGACGTCGTCCTTTATTTACCAAACGCTGCGGGCCCAGGGTGTGATCGGTGTCCCGAATACGATTCGCACAATAACCCCGGCCGATCTGACTCAGTTTGGTATAAACGTCTCGCAAACGGGCCCGCGCAACCCGTTGACCGTGCTGTTTCGGGCCGACCCGACATACCGCAACCAACGCGCCCAGCAAGGCAGCATCGGCGTCGAACACGAACTAGCGCCGGGCTTTAGTTTTGGCGTCAGCTATGTCTGGGCGTTAACCCAGTTTGTGACCCGTGCGCGTGACATCAATCTGCTTCCTCGTCCCATCAATCCAGCCACCGGCATCCGCGAATGGACGGCAGCGTCTGGCTGCACCGGGGCCGGGATCCTCAATTGTTTCCGCAACCCAAGCCTTTTCCAGGAGATACTTTATGAATCGTCATCGTCGGCGAATTATAACGGCATCATTTTGGAATTTAATAAGCAATTTGGTCGAAATATTGCCATTTCCGGTAATTACACTTACAGCGAGGCGAAAGATCAGGTTACGGACTACAATAGCGACTTCCGCGCTTTTGACCAGACGGATAACCAGTCGGAGTTTTCGCTTTCGGCGTTTGATCAACGGCATAAATTCGTTGTTTACGGTGTCCTGCAGAGCACGTCGCAAAACGCATTTCTCCGCGATTGGACGTTGACGCCGATATTTCGGGCCAACAGCGGCCGTCCGTTTAACCTGCTCGCGGGAGTCGATGTCAACGGCGACCGCAGCACAAACGGCGACCGTCCGCTGTTTCTGGTCGGTGGACTACCCTCGGGACCAATTGCCCGCAATATCGGGATTGGCCCGAGTTTCGCCACCCTTGACATGCGCGTGACGAAAAAGATTAGGTTTTCAGAGAACATCGGTCTGGATTTGACCGCCGAAGCCTTTAATCTTTTTAACCGTCTAAACTTTGCCTCGGTGAACAATACCGTCGGGCCCACTTTTGACAGAAACGAAGGTGTCACCGGAAACAGAAATGTCGGACCGAGCGCCCCGCTCGGCTTTACGTCGGCATTTGATCCGAGACGCATTCAGCTTGGGGCTAAGCTGAGATTTTAGTTTGCGTCGCAGCCTTCTTCCGGGCGGGATCGGTTCCCGCTTTTTTTCTGGTCGGGACGGGTTGATTGTTTGAGCAAAATGGGTTCATTTTTGTGAGAATCATGTTAGACTTCCGACTATGAATGGAGCGATTCGTGAGCAAATAATCGTTGCGGTTGGTGAAGAAAATGACGCGGTCTTGCAACAGCTCATCGCGTCTGATTTAGCCGAACTCGACGCGGTTGAAGTGAAACACCTTGAAGAAGAGTTTGACGACTATGAGGAACTTCACGCTCCGGGCAATAGAGATATATTACCGAAACGGATATGAACGATCATATACAGGCTGTTTATGAAAACGGCATTCTGCGCCCGTTAACGCCGCTCGATTTGCCGGAGAATAGCGTGGTGGAAATTGACGTGCGAGACTCGCGTGAGACCAAGGACAAGGAACCCGTCAACACGGAGAAAATCAAAGCGTTCAATGAATGGATGAATAGCTTGGATCCTGACACACCGGTGTTAACCGACGAGCAAATCAGCCGCGAGAGCCTCTACGAAGAACAAATCTTGCGGCAACTATGATTTGGCTTGTCGACACCAATATCCTATTGCGCCTGACCGAGGTGGAAGCGCCCAGCATTTGGAAGCTAAGGCCGCGATAGACAAACTGTTGGCAAGCGGCTCGTCGATTTTGTTGCAGAATGTTTCTGAATTCTGGAACGTCTGTACGCGGCCGTCCGTTAATAACGGCCTTGGGTTTTCGATTGGTCAAACCGATGCCGAACTTACTAAGCTCGAAGCGGTTTTCGACCTACTACCCGACACCGAGGAGGTCTATCTGCAATTTCGCAAGCTCGTCGTTCAACATTCGGTCGCCGGCATCAAAGTCCACGACGCGAAGATCGTTGCGGCTATGATGGCATATGGCATCGACAATCTGCTTACCTTCAATACCAAAGACTTCAAGCGCTACGGCATCAACGCTATCGATCCGAAGGATTTATAGGATTTGGATGCCGCGCGTATCTACCCCAAAAAATATCGTTGGGTATGGAAAACTTAATGCCCGACAATGACTCCTCACGAATCACTTTCATTTTCACGCCAAAACACGATCGCGGACATAGCTGCCGGTGAACGGGCGTGTCCGGTTTGTTCGCGGGCATCGTGTGACGAATATGTTCCACTTATATCTCTCGCCGAGGATTTAGGGAAGCTTATACGTGCAAATGCTCCTGACACGCGTGATTTTCAGGCGGTGTGTGCGCGATGCGTGCGGCTTTTTGAGCGTGCGAAGGAACATATTGTCGCCCACGCGGCGATGCAGAAGGACGGCTCGCATGTGCTTTCGACGCCTTTGCGGCTCGATGCCGATGAACGGTTTACGGGTGACGGCGTGACGATCGCGTTTCTCGATTCTGGCTTTTACCCGCATGTCGATCTGACGACGCCCGTCAACAGGATCGTTGCCTACCGAAATCTCTTGGATAAGGACGGCGATTTCAGCTCGTTGTTCCAGCCGGACGGGGCCAGTTGGCACGGCATGATGACGTCGGTCGTCGCGGCGGGGAACGGTTCGCTTTCTAACGGTTTTTATCGCAGCATGGCGCCCGACGCCGACGTAGTCCTGGTAAAACTGGCCGAGACCGGGAGGATAACTGAGCAAAATATTCAGGACGGTTTGGAATGGGTGCTGGAAAACCGTAAAAAGTACGGAATTCGTATTGTAAACATCTCCGCAGGCGGCGATGACGAGCAGAGCTATCTTCACGATCCGCTGTCGCGCGTCGTCGAGGAATGTTCGGCGGCCGGAATCGTTGTTGTCTGCGCGGCGGGGAACGCCGGCCACATGCCAAATCATCCGGTAGTTCCGCCGGCCAGCGCGCCATCAACGATCACGGTTGGCGGTCTCGATGACAATAATTCGATCAACCGTGCGAAACGCGGCATGTACCGGTCGTCGTACGGCCCGACGATCGACGGCCTGCAAAAACCAGAGGTGATTGCATCCTCGATCTGGATACCGGCGCCGATCTTGCCAAACACACCGACGGCGCAACAGGCCCATTTGCTGCAACAGCTCGACAAAAGCAGCGATGCGGACCTATACGACATAATTGAAGAAAATCTGGGTATAGACCCCGAGCTCGATGCGGCGCTCGACCGCCCGATCCATACGATCCGACAGATCATCGTCCTCAAGATCAGACGAGAAAACGTCATCACCAGGCATTATAAATACGTGGACGGGACGTCGTTCGCGGCACCGATCGTCTCATCCGTCGCGGCCCAGATGCTCGAAGCCAATCCCCGGCTTACACCGTCCGAAATCAAAAAAATTCTCATCTCTACCGCCGAGCGCCTGCCCCACTACGCGGTCGACCGCCAAGGCTGGGGCGTGATCGACCCACGCCGGGCTGTAGAAATGGCGGCGGGAAGTCAAAACTAAAATTAAAAATTAAGAATGGAGGAAGAGTTTGCTGAACCTCACATTCTTAATTCCTAATTCTTAATTGCTAATCGTTTCCATTTCCCGCCGGCCGGTTTATGTTTAAGGCCGGGGGCCGCGGGCCTGTTCGAGGGGTCTGGGACGGGGAAGGCCGTGCATTCACGTTTGTGCGCGGCGTAGCGTTTACGCGCGGAGTCGCGTTAGCGGACGGAGTAGGAGATGTTGACGGGTTCGGCGTGGGTGTCGTGCTCGGGGCGGGCCGGGGCGTTGGGGTCGGGCTAGACGTTCGCACATTTGTGTTTAGATTTGTGCTTACATTGTAATTGGTATTGAAATTCGCGGTGGCGTTGAAGTTAAAATTCGAATCAAATCCAAAATTCGTATTCAGATTCAAGTTCTGATTTATCGGATTGGTGTTGACATTGACGTTCGACGGCTCGTTACCTCGCAGGAAAAAGAACAAAACGGCGCCCAAACCCAGCACACCCATCGTCCCCAAAATGGTCAAAGTCACAGTTTTCCCGGTATTCGGTGGCGGCGGTGGTGGAAAATATGCCTGACTCGTCCGGGGCCGGACCTGCTGTTCCGGCGGAAACGAGGTGGGAATGATAATCCGTTCAGGTTCAGCGGGCGACGCGAATATATCGGCTGCCGGGTCGGCACCAAGAGGCTTGCGGCGAATGATGGTCTCTTCGCCAAGATCGTCATCCGGCGTCTCAAGACTTTCACTGGGCAGCACCGCAAAGTTGGGCTGTTCGTCCTCGACCAGCGGCGTACCGTCCTTTGTGCAAAAGCGGATTATTTCTTCGTCGTAACGCGCGTCGCAGATCGGGCAATGTTTCATATTCTTCGATATTGGATGAGAACGAATTCTAAACGCTGACCACCGGATTTTAACATGAGGGATGATTTTGCGCGAACCCGCTTTCAAGGCGCAAATTCGAACGTCAGCACACCGGAAACCTTAACCGGTTTGCCCGACAACAATGTCGGATTGAACTTAGCCGAAATAGCCGCCGATACCGCGGCGGCCCGCAGCAGAGGATGTCCGCTCACGGCGTTCGCCGAAATCACGCGTCCGCTTTCGTCGACGAGGACCTGGACGGTAACGCTGCCTGACGCTCGAACTGAGCGTGCCGCTGGCGGATAGGGCGGTTTTGGCAAATCAGTGGCCTTGCCATTCAAAATCCCGCCCGAGATAGTTTTGGGAACATCGGAAAGGGTTTTCGGCGGAGGCGTCGGATCGGCGTACACGGTGGAATTAGTAGAATTTGCGCTGTAATTCGCGTTGGCCGGAGCAGCGTTGGAAGCCTGAGGTGGAGAGGGGGCGGAACGAAAGGAAAACATGCCGATTCCAAGCCCAAAGACGACCAGAAACAATGCCGAAACCGTGCCGACTGTAACGACGCATCCCATCTTATTCGAGGGGTTTACGGCCGACATGCGGAATTGTTTTGGCGGACCAAGTTGAGTGGTAGGATATCCAGCGACAGTCTCCGCGTTCGAGATGTCGTCAAGCGGATTCGTACCGGGTGTATAGGCTTCGGTAGGCGCGTTCGAAAATCCCGCCGTACTTCTCGCCGGCAAGCGTGTGCCGTCTTGCAAACAAAAACTCATCTCGTCGCCATAACTGGCATGGCATGTCGGGCAGATTTTCATGAGCCACCTTACCTAGATTTTAACACGAAAAATCCGAACTCCGCGTTAGGACTAATTTTGGTAGTGAATCATTTCGAAACCTCGCGGGTCTGAAGCCTGGGCGATCTCGGCGTCCTCCTCTGCGGCCTCGGCGTTAAAACTAAGTCGAACTATAGTCAACAACAGTTAAACGCGGAGTGCGCTGAGCGAGACGCTGAGTGCACAGAGAGGAAGATATACGCTCGACAAAGACTGATGCCCCTATCCCGCCTCTACCTCAGTTGAGATATTCGTCTTGACTCTTGATCTCGAGAATGCCAACAGAAACCGTTGGCAGGTCGTCCTCAAGACTCCATATTTCGTATAGCGCAGCGGGGCATTCGCTACAAAACGCGATGGCTTTTGCAGGACAGTCTGACGATTGTAGTCGGTAATCATTAGCGGATAGGTCAGATATAGTTCGTCCTTCGCACGTGTGATGGCAACGTACCAGAGGCGGCGTTCTTCTTCTTCGCTTTCGATCTCGCGAAGAGAACGCGGACTCGGAAATTTCCCTTCGGCGGCCCAGATGATGAATACGGCCTTCCATTCCAGACCTTTCGCCTGGTGGACGCTGGTCAGGGTCAGCAGCTCATCCTCTTCGCCGCCCGATACGACCTCTTCCCCGACGAGCGGCTGCGGCTCCTTAAACCGTTCGGTTGAGAGCAACGCCAGCTCCGAGAGAAATTCCCCCGTCGACTTATACCGATTGGCGTACGCGGCAAGGCCTCTCAGGTCTTCGATGCGTGCATCCGCGTTTTCGAAATTTTCCTGTAAATACTGTTCATACCCATGAGTCAGAACGAGTTCGATCTGCTTCGACGGATTGTCTCGGTTTTCCTGTTGGACGAGCAATTCGAGTAAAACGACAAACGCTTTCCACGGTTGGCTTGAGCGAAGGCGACCGGGGCCCGCGGACTGGAGGGCAAGCATCCCTGCTTGCCATGAGGACGCTGGGGTATCGTCATCGTCTTGAAGCCTTGAGGCATCAGGTAGTTGTTCTATTCCGGATGATTCCCGTGATTGAGAGCCAGTGGCAAGCAGGGATGCTTGCCCTCTAATCAGCTCATACACGCGATTCGCGGTCGCGTTTCCAACCCCGGGGATCATCTTTAAGATTCGTTTCCACGCGAGCTCGTCGCGCGGATTTACGATGATTCGAAGATACGAGATCACATCCTTTATATGCGCCTGTTCAAAAAAACGAACGCCGGATTGGACTCGATATGGGATGTTTCGCCGAGTGAGTTCCAGTTGAAGCTCGATCGAATGATAATGCGAGCGATACATTACGCCGATGTCTTCGAGGTTTGTGCCTTCGTCGCGAAGCTCTAAAATCCGAGAGGCAACAAAGGCCGACTGCTGCTCGACATCGGAGCAGGGAACAAGCGCCGGTTTGAAATCGCGCGAACGCTTTACCGCCGTCAACATTTTTGGGAACTGTTTGCGGTTATTCGCAATGGAAGTATTGGCCAATCCCAGGATTTCAGGTGTCGAACGGTAATTTGTTTCCAGTTTGTACAGCGTCGCTTCGGGATACCGTTTGGGGAATTCGTAGAGATTTGTAAACTCGGCGCCCCGCCATGCAAAGATGCTTTGAGCGTCATCGCCGACCACCATTACGTTGCGGTGTTTCACCGCCAACAGATCGATGATCTCGGCCTGCAGGTGATTTGTGTCCTGATATTCGTCAACCAGAATGTGCTGAAACTGCTCGGCATAAATGTCGGCGATCTCCTGTTTCTCGACGAGTAAGCGCTTCAAGTGAAGCAGCAAATCGTCATAGTCCATGAGGTTGCGCTCTTGTTTTCGCGATTGATAGATCGTATCGACACGCTTGATCTGCTGCGTCAACATTTCAAAATACGGATACTTTCCGGCGATCACATTCTCGATCGGCAGATCGGTATTGTTTGCGTATGAGATGACGCCCTGAACGACCTCGGCTTTCGGAAACCGTTTCTTAGTCGTGTCGATTGCGGCCTCGTCGATGCAGACACTGATAAAATCGCGGGCATCCTCGCTGTCGAGTATTGAATAATTAGAATCAAAACCCATGCTGACGGCGTGTCGGCGGAGTATGAGATTTGCGACGCGGTGAAATGTTCCGCCCCAAACCCGATGCACATTCTGGCTGCCGGTCAAAGATTCGACCCGCCGAAGCATCTCGCGGGCCGCGCGATTTGTAAAAGTCGCGAGCAAAATACGCTGCGGCGAAACGCCGTGCTCGATAAGATAGGCAACCCGATACGTTATCGCCCGCGTCTTGCCCGTCCCAGCTCCCGCCACAACCAGCGCCGCCTGTGGCTTCGCCGTCACAACGCTGAACTGTTCGTCGTTAAGCTCCGACCGGTACCGCGTGAGTTTTTCCGGCAGAATCTTCTGATCGCGTTTTACAACGTATTTTTTCATCCGTGAAACATGATGTTATCAGGCAACAAATCACTTGACACACCCATCAACGAACCGGATGATGTAAATGACAGGTTGGCTCATCGTATTTTGTTTACAAAGAAGGTAACATGAAATGTTACCTTTTACCCACTACCTCTTATGGCTTCGCTCTTGAAAAAACTTAACTGCGAAATGATTGAACTGACGGTTCGTTTCGATGAAAAAGATTTCAAGAAAAAAGAGTTTACGTCAGATGTTGGACAACCTAGAGGGCGCAAAGAATTTAGCTATTCATACAGCCCACGCATTAAGAGTCGCAATGAACACGCGCATTTATTTCTAGGACTTGACGGCCAACAAAGTCTTTTAGGATTGACTTATCATCCTGGAAAAAATCCTTTTCCAGATATTCGTGAACCTTATTTAGATGATGTTGCGAAATGGATTGGGGGTTATTTCAAAGTAGAAAAACTGGCGGTTCGTTTCACGCTCGCGTTCGAGTTTAATAAAACTTATCAGTCTATAGTTCCGCTGGACTACCCTTTACTTGTTAACAACCGGTGGCTCAAAGAAACGACCGTCGTGGGCCACGAGATTAATTTTTCAAAGGAAGCATTTATTCAGAAAGCGATTATCTCAAAAAAAACTCAAGTAATTACTGTTTTATTATATGCTGGAATGATGATGGAGTTTGCTGACTTCGACCTTCATGAAGCGGTGACCGCTTTTAGCGCATACGCAACCGCATTTGTAAAAAAACACGAGGATAATAATGTCACATCAAACGATTAATGCTGAAAGATTTCGTTCTTATCAGCGCAGTCGCCATTTTGAAGAGAAAGATTATTGGGAAAATATGTGGCGGCAAAAAGAGGATTTGGAATTTCTCAGGTCGCATGGAACCCAACTATTTGTTCATTTTCCAACTCCAGACCGGGAAGGATCATCCGACCCAACATTTCAATCTGTGATTAAGAAAATTGCTTCGGAATTGTGCGACGAGCACCGATTCATTTCTATTGATGCTGATATGCTGGGTGGAATGCCACATGTGGCCGGCTTGCGTCTATCGGTTGGAGATGTTTTGGCCAAACTCTATAGATATGGTGATATTCAAAAAATCGTAGAAGTGTATAAACCCGACCTAACCGAGGATCATGTGAAAGAGGCCATTGCCTATGCTCAAGATTTTTTAGAAGAGGTTTATGTCCACGGCGAATCTTAAATTGATGGTGGATTATGATCTTATTGATGATGACATTTTAGCGAAGTTGCGCACGCTTGGATCACTAGACGTTAAGACCACGATAGAATGTGGTTATAAACCATATACAAAAGACCCGGAGCTTATATGGAAAGGGACATTAGAGAAAAAACGGATATTGCTAACAGCCGACAAGAACACTATTAAGGTATCGACCTATACGCCGTGCAAACATGGTGGAATTATTGTTATTCAACACCCGAGACCAACTCCAGAATTGGTTTATGCCTACATAAAGGTTTTACTACTGTCAGGTCAAAAAAAGTTCGCCAAGAAACATTTTACCCGTATCAACAAAGACCGCCTGAAGATTATTACCCACGAACAAGAACCTGTTATAGTTGAATTTGATAGCCAACCAAACCTCCGAAAAATTATCAATCGAGTCTAAGCGTTTTGTTGATTTGGCGAAGCGACTAGTAGCCGTTCCCAAAAAAGAAATAGATCGACGCATCGCGGCGAATCTATCCTTATCGTTTCCGTGTCGTTCGTTGTATCTGAATACCTGTTCTCCAACATATTTTTGTAAGTGCGCCGGAGAAACCGAAACGTAGGTTCCGCGAATTGTCCGTTTCAAAATACTCCAGAAGTTTTCGATTGAATTCGTGTGAACCGCACCGCGTACATACTCGAAAACAGAGTGATTAACTGTTTCGTGAACATAGTCTGCATAAGCAAGATCGTAAGCCGTGGAATCGTCGGTGTAAAAGTTCGAGCCTTTTTCAACGAACTCTTTCACAAGCGGCAAAATCTCGCTCATTTTTGGCCGTGCGATCACTTGAGCTTTTACGCGCCCTTTGCGTTCGATCACTCCCAGAACCGGCACTCTGTGGTTTTTGCCATGCTTTTTAATACCTCTCGCCGCACGGGCCTTAGCGTGCATATTTGGACTGTGACTGCCTGTTATCACAGAAGAACGGTTCGGAATAGCTGATAAATGATAGCTGAAAGCTGATAATATTCCGAAAAATGTTTTATTGCGACCCGTTGCTTGGATGGCGAACCGGGCGGCCGTCGCGGCCGATGGCCCATCGCCATGTGCCCCCACGTCTCGCCGTTCGTGGCGATAGTGCACTCCCAATTGCCGGGATAGTTTTCCATGAGCAGCCGGTTCGAACGTCGATCGCCGCCCCACGAGAGCGGCACCAGTATCCTCACCATGTAGAATTGGATAGGCTCTTCGAACGGAATGCCGGCCTTAAATTTTGGCGCCAAACGGCGGATCGCGAGAGGTTCTGGCGGATCGCAGGAAGTCCCTGCAAACTTGCAGGAAGTTCTGGCGAATCGCAGGAAGTCCTTGCAAACTTGCAGGAAGTTCCTGCAAATAGCGTTGGCCGCCTAAAGACGGGACTCAGAACGTGGGGCAAACCGCTTGACCTCGGCCGGAGTCGCTATCACGTAAAGTTTAATATCGCTCGTCTCGCGTCCGGGAAATACCTGGACTGCCAGCGGTTTGAAACCAGGGGCTGTTTTCTCGGGCAGCGTTTTTTCATCGAGTAGAAAAATGTGTTCGCCGGGCGGCAAGTCGCCGATGGTAAAGTTGCCTTCGGCGTCGGTGAGCGTGTCGCGGCCGCTGGCGGTAACGACGCGGATGTCGGTGAGCGGCGTTTCATTCTTATCAAACTTGCCGTTCGCGTTTGCGTCGAGCCAAACGCGGCCTGATACGCGGCCGGTTCGGACGAGGCGAAAATCATAAACTCGCGATTTTCCGGGCGACAGGTTTCCCGCCCGGGCCGCTTCATCAAGCAGCGTCAGGTCGGCGCGGACCGAGAGCAGATCAAGATAGACTTTGTGGTCACCGGCAGTGACAGAATCGAATTTGTATTGCCCGTTCGCGTCCGAGACCACATACCGATTGCCATCTACGTGAACCTTAACATCGGCCTGCGGCTTATCCACCTCGGCGTCGAAGCGTCCGTTCTGATCAATGTCCTGATAGACACGGCCCGAGACTTCGCCATAGGAATTGATCTCGCTCACAGGTGAATTCAGGAACCCACTCGCCTCTTTTCTGCGAAACAACGAACCGCGAAGGCTGACAAGCATCGTTGGCCCGGAGTTCGTGTGAAAATAATTCACTTGCAGCGAGGTCTGGCGCGGCAGAATTAGCGACGCGGACAGACGCTCATACGTGGAAAATTCCGCGGATGCGCCGCGATTATAGCCGACACCGGCGCTCAGGCTGAGCCGTTGATTGAGCAGATTCGAAGTGCGCCAGTCGAACTGTCCGTTTAGCGAGCCCCGGCTGCCGATGCCCTGATTGATCTCGAAAGCGTGCCGGTCGTTGACGGCGTAGTTCGCGCCGATCTGGGCGTTTACCGACGCGGGGCCGATATTCTTGATCCGCGTGGCATTTAGGTAAAGTCGCAGGCTGGAGAATTCCTTTGACACATTGATTGTCGAAAACGCGCCGGATTTGAACTGGCTGGCGCTGGTTTGAGTATGCGTGACATAGAATCTCGGCAGACCGGTGCTCGGGGTTATGGCAAAAGCGCTAGTCAAATACCTGTTGTTTTGAGTCGGGTCGCCGGGTCGGCGGGCGGTGCTGGCGTTGAATGACGTCGAGAGCCATTTCGTCGGCGACCATGTGACGCCGGCGGCTTTGAGATCCAGCGGTTCGCGCCAACCGGATTGAGGAGAGAGAAAGGTCTTGCCGATGTTGGTGTAACGCGTCTGAAACGCCAATTCTTCCGTTGCCTGAAACGTTCCCACAAGCTCAACGGCCGAGCCGTAACCCGCGACGCGAGAATTGTCCGACCTGAGGCCGACAAATTTACCGTATCCGAAATCGCCCTGAAAACGGAAACGGGAGGAGTCGTAGTTTACATTCCCTGTCGCTATGTCTCCCCTGCGGTTCGCTCCGTTAAAACGCAACGCTCCAGCGGCAAAATTCAGGCGCCGGGCACTACGTCCTTGTTTCAATGAATCGGTCGAAACAAAGCCGCCGAACACATTTGTGTCGTAATTAAACCGGTTGTAAATAGCGAAAGGCTTGTTTGAAATTAGCGGGTTCAGCGCGAAGATCGGAGCGCCGGAATACGCCCGACCTCCAAACGTAGTGACGACAACATTCCTTACTGGGACGCTCGCCGATGCTCCGCGAAGGTTGGCGGAGAGAAACTGAAGGTTCCCGCCCGTTCCAAAATCTCCGGCGATAAATCGCTGGCCGTTTGGACGTTCGAGCGCGAACGAGACATTTCGCATTGATACGCGACGGCTCGTCGATTTGCTTAGATTTGAAGAAAAGCTTAGCCGCCCGTCCGCGATCCGTCCGACGCCCGTTAAAGTCAGATTCTGCGAGGCCGCCGAGAAATATCGGTTGAGGCTGTAATCGTAATCCGCCTGATATATCTCTATCAATCCGCGACGAATCTTGTTCGATGCGGCTTCGGTCTCGCTCCGACCGCGCATAATAATTACCGCATTTTTATCGGCATCCCAACGTATCGAAACATCAAACAGCGCGGCGGCGATCTCGACCGGCAGGAGAAATTCTTCCGCATTTGGCGGGAACACAATCTCGCCCGCGTTTGAAATTGTTAGAATGGCGGAGCCATTTTCGCGGATATGGCCGACGCGTGCGTCAAACTCAGCGCTAATGCCCGATTGCCGTCGAACCGTCACCGTTCGCCTGAGGGCATCGATCTTGACGTCGTCGCCCAAAGAGCGCGCGACTGCGGAAACAGGTACGAAGATGAGCCCATCGCGGCGATGCGCCGAGCTGTTTGGCCCGGTGAGTGTCCGGCCGTTTACGATTATCGTACAAAACTGGACCTCAGACGATGACGAAATAATCGCAATCGATTCGGGTGCCATGCCTTCTACACCCGCCGCCGTCCCGGCGAACGCGAGGCAAATCAACATCAGATACTGGGTCAATTTAGAGATCGACATCGAGCTTTGATTAGCGGTGCGGTTTGAGTGCTTTGAAGAACCTTGCTCCGGGAAGTGCCACATACAATTTCTTTTCCGTGCTTTCCGGGGTTGATTTGCTCGAGTTTATTAGACGAGACAAACCAACCACGGAACGCACGGACAAGGCACGGAACAAGAGTCTTTTTATGGAAAGTTGAAAATTCAAGATTTACAATTTTTCTAAGGCCTTTTGGGAGGCGTTACGGAGGTGGCGATTTGAGGATGGGTTTTTACGACGAGGTCCGTTACGCCTTCGGTAGCCTTACCACCGTCCTGAAAATCGATTCGGTATCTGACGGTGTAATTTCCCGGCGGGAGTGTCTTTTCAAGTAAAACCGCCTGGTTCGATTCGGAACCGCCAAGTATCGGCAGCGGCTCGATCTGCGGTAGATCGGCGACAACTTTTCCTTCGCTGTCGATGATTTTTACCGACGCCGTCGGCCTGATCATGCTGTTGCCTTCATTTTTTAGTGTTGGTGTAACGACGATGCCTGAGGGCGTCGATTCGGCATAGAGATTCTCGAAACTGCCGTGCCGCGTCAAATCCGGCACTTTTATGTAAAAAACTGTCGCCATCCGGTAGCGCACGATCACTTGTTTGACGTTGCCCTCGTATTTAATGTTCTCAGGTCGCTGCTCAATTATCAGCGAAGTTAGGTGGTCGCCGGGAGCCGCGTCGCGCGGGACCGCGATCGTAACGCGTATCTGATGGACGGAGCCGGGAACCACTGCCGCTTCGCCGGGGCTGTAGATCAGCCACGGGCTGGCCGAGTTTTTGCGAGAGCCGGCCCGATAATACTCGACACGGCCATCGCGCGTGATATCCCAATCGTTTAGCGAAGCGACGATGCGCGCCGGGAGTTTTGATTCGCCGGCTGAACGATAGTCCAGATTTATCACGACCGTCTGCTCCGTTCCGGGTTTCATTTCCAGTTCGAAACGCGCTGGCGAAACCGCCATGCTGTCGCCAGCGGGCGCCGCTTCGGACGATGCCGTTTGGGCGTCGGCCGTCATCGCTAAATAAACTGCCAGTAAAAGAAAGTAAAAGAGTCTTTTCATATGTTTGCCAACAAAATCGGTTAACAAGGAAGAAGCGGGCCCGGCGAAATCGTAAACGTGATCACCGCGGTGGTTGAACCAAAAGCATAGTACTGCGGCGTTATCGTTATAATGGCGTCAAACGCGTATCCGTCATTCGTTTGCCGCGTACCATTGCCATCAGACAGCCGCGGACCGGTCAGAATGGTTGTTGCCACGCTCAAATTATTCAGTGTGGACGGATAAGCGGCCCGCCCGCCGGCATCGAAGGTTCGGGTAACACCGGGGTCATTGTTAAAAGGAGAAGCAAAATTGTGGGTACTCAGCGTACACACACGCGCCCGACTGCCCAGCGAACGGAAATTGTTGACGCCAAAGCCGATGTCTGTTCGCTGGATCGCTTGAGCGTTTGCGTTTGTCGCTCCCGTTACCGCCGCCTGCAATGTGTATGGTTGATTGCTGCGAATCGCTATCGGCACAACGACCCGGACGATATTATTGATGTTTGAAGGCGAGACCTCGCCAAAATTAATCGTGACCGAGAGATCATTTTGAACGCTCGAGCTGCCCGTTACTGAGCCGCTCAAAGCACCGGTAATCGTCGGTGCGCCGCCGCTCGATATGTCGAGGGCCTGGGCGAAAATATTCAACCCCGCGGCGAATGCGACGCAGGCAAATATAAAAATTCTGACGGCAGTTTTCATTTCTCTCACGGTGCGGTGACGGTGAAGGTGACGGTCGCTGTCGTAGTTCCAACTTCGTAGAACTGCGGCTTAATCGCAAACATCGCCGGAACGCTCAAACCATTTGTGTTGCTCCGAGGGACGGCGTTCATGATAAATGAGCCGCTGAGAGCCGTTGTCGAACTGGTAAAAGCGCCAAGATTCGAACGCACGGCCGTGAATTCAAACCTTCCGCTGGCTGCATTAACGGCGCCATTGGCTGGTAGTGTCGGGTCGCCGGCCGTTGAATTTGTATCCGTACCGGCGGCGACGCCAACGCCGGTGCGCGAAACCGCTCCGAGACCGAAACCGATATCGGCCTCGATTATCCGATTTGTGGACGATCCCGAGCTTGTAACCGCTGCGAGCGCCGACATCACGTATGCCGCATTGCTTCGCAACCTGAGAGGCACAGTTGCCGTGACAAAGCTGTTCGCATTGCTCGG
>JANPCJ010000027.1:0-1565 GCA_031430895.1 Chloracidobacterium sp.
AGTTGGTGGTCAGTGGTCAGTCGTCATAACCACCTGCGGTAGCGGGTGTTTGAAGCTGGTAAAATCGTTTACGTAATAAAAATGAGATCAACGCGTAACATAAAGATAACGGCGTTGTTGACTGTTTTTCTTATGACGGGCTGTAGCGAGAGGCAGGTCTATCGTACCTCCGCGAACCCAAATCCGATTTCCCCTGACTCTATCAACATTAATACTGCGTCAGTGGACGAACTCAAAATGCTGCCGTACATCGGTCGAAAAACGGCGGAGGCTATCGTTCAATTTCGCACCGAAAACGGCCCCTTCCGACGGCCCGAACATTTGATGCAGGTACGCGGAATCAGCGAAACACGCTTCATCGAACTGCGTCCAATTCTCAGAACCGAATAAGCGATGCCTGAAGATCGTAAGCCTCCCAATTTCAACCGCAACCCGATGCTTTGGCTGGCGGCGGCTTTCGCGGCTGGAATATTGGCGGGCGGTCTAGTAAACAGCGACTTACGCGTTTTGTTGCCAATGTGCGCCGTCTTGGCTGCTCTGACGGCCATCCTGCGCAATCACACAGCTGCGTCACACGCCATCCTATTTGCTTTTGCCGCCGCCGGAGCCGTGTCGATTCAGATTGAAAGGATAAGTGTAGCTCCCGACCGTATCCGCGTCTTATACGATAGCGGAGCGATCCGCTCCGGTGATCCCGTAGAGATTGAGGGCGTACTCACGGGGCGTCCCGAACCATCTATCGATGGCGTTTTTCTAAACCTTCGATCCGAAGCAATCAAGCATCGCGGATCAGATCGTCAGGTATCGGGAAACGTCCGCCTTTTTCTGCCGCAGCCGGAATCCAGAAATACGGAGTCCGATGTCAAATTTGACGTTTCAGATTTGAAATACGGCTCCCGCATTCGTGTCGCGTGCCAATTGACGCGGGAAGACGCATTTTTGAACCCGGGTGTCATGCCAAGAAAAGAAATGCTCGACCGTCTCGGCGTCGATGCGACCGGTTCGGTAAAAAGTGCCCTGCTTATAGAAAAAATCGCGGACGAAAGTGTTTTTCTGCCGCTTGCGTGGGTTTACAATCAGCGGGCAAAGCTACTTGACGATTTTAGACGGAATCTCAGCCCATCGGCCGCCGGTGTGATGAACGCGTCGCTGCTTGGCGACAAATACTTTCTCGACAAAGACACATCGGACCTGTTTCGCGAAGGCGGGACGTTTCATATTCTGGTGATTTCCGGTCTCCACATCACCTTTATCGGCGGGCTTTTGCTTTTGTTTGTCAGGCAAGTGACGAGAAATCGATGGATGCAGTTTATTGTTACAAATTCTGTCTTGTGGGCGTATACGTTGGCGGTCGGCGCGGATGTTCCGGTTGTGCGGGCTGCGATAATGTTTACGGTTATTCTGTATTCATACGTGATTTACCGGCAGGCAAGCTTGGTGAATTCGCTTGGTGTTTGTGCTTTGATCCTGCTCGTCTGGCGCCCTTCCGATATTTTCAACCCGTCATTTCAACTCACATTTGTCAGCGTCGCTGCAATCCTGGCGATGGCATATCCGCTGATCGA
>JANPCJ010000028.1:0-5624 GCA_031430895.1 Chloracidobacterium sp.
AAGAGCGGGGGTAAACCCGCCTTCCTGACTGCCTTTTGGTTTCTTGCACTTCCCAAAAGCAGAGTGTTCTGGAATAGAAAGCCGGGCTACCATTGTATCGGCCTGATCTCGGGCCCGACCACGTGCGTGCCGCTGATTATCTCCGGTGTTCCGGGACGGCTGGCATCATCGACACGGCGTTGATGTGCTGCATACCAAATGACGACATCTTGATTTATTAGAGACTCAGCGTTAATGAATGGACTGAGCGTGGCGACCACGGTGCCACTGTTTGGATCATCGATTTCAGTCGGTGAACCGGCGGTGCCCTTAAACTGCATCAGCCAAAAATCACCCGCTCCGAAGGTGTCTGTAAAGTTTCCACTGGCGTCAGCGACGCTTCCGTCATTGCTCCCCGGAAAGATCGAATAGGCCTCGTTGCCGGTCGAACTCTGCACGATGAAACCCCGGTTCAATCCATAATTGCGAAAAATGGTGGCCTCGGATGTTACGGGTTTCATAAATTTCCGGCCCCGCTCGACTTGAAAAATTCGATTAGTCGGCGTGACGACGTCAAAATCGAGCCGCCAGTAGACGTGATGATCACGCTGCACACATACGCACGAACTGGTGGTCGAGCCAAATCCGTACCGAGGCCTGATGACCCCATCGGCGCCAAACCGCCATTCCATAATGTAGCGGTACCAGCCGGCCTCCATCTCGGTAACGAGGACGATCTCGTTGACGCCATTCACAACCTGCTGATAGATCGCGACGCCGCGAAAGTTGCCGGTGTCGTTTCGCGACTCGACTGCGGTCGTCGCGCTCTGTCCATCGGGCAAAAGCGCGAAGCCGCCATCGGCACCACCCGGAAACGTGACGCCGGTTGATGGAATCGCGAAAAAACCTTCCTGGTACTGCCAGTCTCGATATGGCCCGCATCCGAAACCGGCGACGTATTTGACGTTTAGAATCGGCGCGTGACCGCGCTTTAGAACCGATTTCCCTTTGTACCTAACGTCGCGTATTTCGATTCCGGATCGCTCGAATGAGGCGCCCGACGAAACATTTGGACGGATAACAAGCATTTCCCAGAGAGGGGAACCCTGTAGATTCGCCGTTAACTGATACTGTCCCGGATGCGTCCCGGCGCTCGTCGTGTCCTGGCCGGCATCTGAAATCCCGCAAGCCTCCGGCGAGGCACGGGCCGCCGGAGGGGCGTTGTCAGGGTAGCGCACAACCCTCGGGTTTTTGAAACTGACGCCGACAATCTCGTTGCTTTCCAGAACTCTAACATTGACGAGGCGTTCGCCGTTTATATTAGAGACGGGCGGCATCGCCGCGGCAAGTGGAACTTTTCCATTGCCTGCGAATCGTGAATCCGACCGGATAATATCGAAAGCGGCACTCAGCTCTTCAGCGCTGACGCCCGGGTCGAAATATCCACGTACCGCGGTTATCGGCTCACGGCCCTGGAAATCGCCTTCGGCGATGATGGCGGTGTCGCTGGAGTAATTGTAAAAAGTGGCCCTAAAGCGCGTCGGAACTGTAGCCAGACCGTTTTTCGTTCCATTGGTATTCCCGACATATTCAAACGAGAGCAGTCTATATTTGGAACCTCGCAATTCGGCCTTAACAGCACCGCTTTCTTCCAGCCGCGCCTTTGCCGCATCCACATCGGCCTGAGTCGGCCCCCAAGCGGTTAGGCTGACGTCAAATCTCTGAGCGGCCGGAGACGTTCTCTTAACCGGTGTCTCATTCGCAAGTCCCGTGATGCCGAGGGTTAAAACCAGAGAAAATAACGCGTTTAGACGAAAACCCAATTTGTTCATAATGCTACACCCAAAAAATGGCTTAGAACGCCGGAAATAAAGAGGAAACACAATAAAACTCTATTCAAGGAATAGCATTTGCGGCGGGATTCGTCAAGATTTCACCGACGCAGACTGATAGAGTCTCCTGTTGGGGGATGAATTCCCCCGAGGTTGTTTCGACTACTGTTTTACGGCTAAACTGTCGAGGTGAGAAGATCTCGAATTGAGAAGATACGAGAGGCGGTTAGGTTGCGACTGTATGACATGACCGTTCATGCCATGGAGGAGATGGCCGAAGATAATTTGGATGTTATCGACATTGAGCATGCGATTCTCACCGGTTTTGTCGCCAAGATTGAAAAAGACGATCCGAGAGGTTTCAAGTATGTGATCGAGGGAGACGCTGCGGACGGCGTTACTGTCGTTGGGGTCGTGGGGCGGTTTACCGATCGCGGCCGTTATCTCGTCATAACGGTTTACGAGATTAAGACGGCATCAGAAACAAATTAAATGAATATGTACGAATATCAGTGTGAGTATTGTGACGGGACTGTAAAACCGAGGACGGTCGAGCGGGAATCTTTTAAGCACAAAGAAGGGTTTATTATTCTGGAGGACGTGACGATCGGTGTGTGTGATCGATGCGGAAACCGGTATTTTAGCGCGGATATTCTGCATACGGTGCACGAACTTGCGTCCGGGCAACGCCTGCCCGAAAGAACAGAAGCGGTGCCGGTCGCTCACCTGGTACCCGCCTAACAGTGGTATTAGACCACGCTATTTGCACTTCGAGTAACCACAATCTCGGCATGAGTCGCAGCCGGAGGCGTGTTCGAGTTGGCCGCCGCATTCGGGGCATTTGCCGACCATGCTCGACATTCGGGTTTCTACCGCGGTGGTTATGCCGGTCGGGCGAGTGGATTCCGGGAGGCCGTTTAGCCGGCGGTCAATGAGCAGCATGCATTCGGCGACGGCTTGTTCGGGTGAGGTAAGAAGACGCTCATTAAACCAGACGGCGTGTGTTGCGGTAACTTTGTTCAGGCTGCGAGCTACATCCTTTGCGTCGAAACCGCCGCGGAGCATTTTCGATGCAAGCAATCCGACGCCCGCGCTGATCGGCCCGGCGGCAAAAATCTCACGTATTCGTTCGCCGTCGTGATTGACCGTGACGTATAAGTTCTGATTTTCAAAAGGAATTCGCCAGGTGGAGCCCTGGAGTTCGCGCGGACGCTCGACCCGACCTTCGGAACGCGGGCTGCCACCCTGCGTGTCAATGACCGGATTCTCCTCGCCAATGACAGCGTCAACTTCACTCGATTCTGAGACACGCAGGCTGGCAGCCTGCGTTCCGGCGGATTTCATCGAGTTTAGCACCTGCCCTTCGCGGCTGCCGTCGCGGTAATAGCTGACGGCTTTGCAACCGAGTTTGCGGGCGAGGTGATAGAGTTCATCGACGGATTCGACGGTGTCGTCGGTGGCTCCGTTACACGTTTTTGAGATCGAATTATCGACGTGCTTTTGGGCGGCAGCTAGGACTTTGACGTGTTCCAGCGATTTGATCTGCATCGCCGAGATAAAATGCGCGGGCAGATCGTCCTCGTGCTCGACTACATATTCGGCGGCGGATTTGAACGATTCTTCGTCGGTCTGGTCGACCTCGATGCCAAGCGCCTCGGCGGCCGGTGTGTGAACGTAGGTGCGTGTGCCGAGCGTGTCCTGACGAACGTAGGCCCACGAGAAATTTGGCTCTATACCCGACGAGGTCTCGGCCACCAGCGAGATCGTCCCCGTTGGGGCGACAGTCGTTACCTCGTAGTTTCTTGGCGTGAGCGGAATGTCGCGCGGTATGCCGAGGTCGTCGTAGATAAAACGCGAATAGGCCCCGCGATTTGCTTCAAATTCGGGGAACACGCCTTTCTCTTTACCCAATCTCAAAGACGCCAGCCAGGACTCGCGACGGACAAAGCCCATTACTTTTTCCATCAATTCAATCGACGCTTCGTCGCCATAGGTCACACCCATTTTCAAGCAAAGATCGGCAAATCCCATAATGCCGAGGCCAACGGGCCGCGTCCGTTTAACCACATCGGCTATCTCCGGTAGAGGGAAATGTCCGGCATCGACCACGTTATCAAGAAATTGAGTGCACAACTGCGTGACATTGGAAAGACGTTCCCATTCGATGATACCGTCGCCATCGTGGTTCTGGCGGGAAAATTTCGCGACGTCTATCGAGCCAAGATTACAGGAGTTGTTGAAATGGAGCTGCTGCTCGCCGCATGGGTTGCATGCGTAGATCGGGCCCATTGACGCCATCAGGTGGTTGTGGCGGTTGACCTCGTCGATAAAGATGATGCCCGGCTCGGCGTACTTGTGGGCTGAAGCGATGATGCGATTCCAGATGTCGGGTGCGTACACCATGCCCGGCATTGGAGGTTCTTCGATTGTGCAATCCGAAAGATCGGCCGTTTCAAACGCGATCCTGTCGGCAAATGTCGCCGTCGTGCCGTCTGGACGGCGATAAACAACATAATCGGCACCGGTTACCGCGTCAAAAACGGCCTGAGTCCACGGCTCGTCCTTGAATTCCATTTGGAACCATACACGGCTATCCACCGCGTCCATAAACAAATCCGTAACCGTCACCGAAATATTAAAATTCGTCAGGCTCGTCTGATCGTTCTTGGCGTGGACAAAACGCAAAATGTCTGGATGCGTGATCGCGAGAATACCCATGTTTGCGCCACGACGGACGCCGCCTTGCTTAACCACCTCGGTCGTCTGGTTGACGATATTCATAAAGCTGACCGGGCCGGAAGCAACGCCGCGCGTCGAATTGACCATCGAGCCAGCGGGACGCAGAAATTCGTATGTCATGCCGGTGCCGCCGCCGGTTTGATGAATGATCGCGACATTTTGAGCGTGTTCCATGATGCCTTCGATCGAATCGGGGACATTTAGGACGAAGCAGGCGGCGAGTTGGCCTTTCGGCTTGCCGGCGTTGACGAGGCATGGCGTGTTCGGGATGAATTCGCGGGCGAGCATGACATTTGTCATCTCATTATAAAAAAATCGTCGTTTGAGCGGCTCGGTCTCTGCCTTGGAGACGTGGCCGACGACGCGGCGGACGATGTCGGCCCATGTTTCGAGCGGCTCGCCGTGCTCGTCCTTGAGCGAGTAGCGTTTGTTGACGACCTTTTGGGCATTGACGCCGAGCGGGACAAACTCGCGTGCCGACGCCGTCCCGGCACCCGTGCCGACGCCGTTTTTGTCTAGAAAACTGCTGATAGCCGACTCTAAAACTGTGCTCATACGAAACGTCTCCCTAAAATTGAGAAGGTGCAGAAACCAGCGCCTATTTAATACTATTTTAACACCGGCGAACGTATTTTGGAACGCTGAAATCGTTGAATTGTGTATCTTGCGAGCTTGAGAATGCTTCTAAAAATCGTTCTCAAGTGAGAGAATTCTAAACAAGAATAGGACACATGTCAACATATTTCTCACACAAGATATTGTGCCAATTCTACACGCGACAACAACTAGTGTGCTGTCTCTATTAGACCTTTACAATGATTTACTTTTTTCAATATTTCCTCAGCTTTCTTGGTCCATTTGAAAGGTTTGGGATTTTGATTATTCAGTCTAATGAAATCCTTTATGGCGCCGACAAGTTCGGTCACGCTCTTAAAAGTGCCGCGACGGATTCTTTTGCGGGTGAGTTCACCGAACCATCTTTCGACAAGGTTGAGCCACGAGGAACTGGTAGGCGTAAAGTGCAAATGAAATCGTGGATGGTGAGAGAGCCATGCTTTCACATTCGGGTGATTA
>JANPCJ010000029.1:0-3855 GCA_031430895.1 Chloracidobacterium sp.
ATCTACAGCCTCGGCGTGATAGCGTATCAGATGCTGTCGGGCAAACCGCCGTTCGAAGGCGATTTCAAGGATGTAATGGAATCGCACAAGTCGGTCGAGCCCGAGCCGCTGCAGGCGAAGAAGGTCAGGAAAAAGCTGAGACGCGCGATCCATTCGGCCCTTAGTAAGCAGCCTGAGCAGCGGCCTCAAACAGCCGAAGGATTTGCCAGCGAGCTGCGTTCGCGCTCCGAAGGTATTTTTGGATTGCTGCGGCGTTCTCTTGTTATCTATAGCGAGCATTTGCCGAAGTTCCTCATGCTCACTGCGTTTTTGTCATTTCCGATGGTTTTGCTGTCCCTCATCATGCTCGCCCTCTCGTTCCTCAAGGTAAGCGACATGATTTCCGAGACGGCCGGTGATGTCTCGATTGGCGTGGCGGGTTTCGCTTTTGCGATCGCCAGTGCATTTTGCACCAATCTTATCGTCGGGGCAATAGCCTGGATCGTGACTCAGTACCTCTCGGTACCGCTGCGGCCCGTTCGTTTGCGCCCCGCCCTTGCCGAAGCTCGAAGGAAATGGAAAAGATTGGCCGGAGCCGGAATTTTGACGGCCATACTGCCATTCGTAGTCTGCGGCATTGCGGCCATCGCCGGATTTATCGTTTTTGGAGCGGTGTTGGGGATTTTATATCCGCTGACCGGCTCGGTTAGCGCGATATTAATCGCGGGCAGCATCGGAGCCCTCATCTTTGGACTAATTGGATTCTTCGCGGCTTACACGATATGGATTCTAGTGCCGCCGGTTGTGATGATGGAAAATGTCCGCGTCATGGAGGCTTTGGGCCGTTCAAGACTGCTCGTCAGGCGATCTTTGGCGACTTCGGTCGGTGCGGTTTTTATCATGTTTCTGATCCCGGCGCTTACGGCCGGAGCCATCTCTTTCGTTGTGAATATATCCGCCAAGGCGCTTGATCCCAAACCGCCGAAGGCTGCGCTCGAAAGCGTTCAATCTTCTCCGGAACAGCCGCTCGAATCAGGCACACCATCTGAGATCCCGGTGGAAGAGAAGAAAAGCGACTTTAACTGGAGTTTTGGCAGC
This sequence comes from Chloracidobacterium sp., assembly GCA_031430895.1. Classification (GTDB taxonomy): domain Bacteria; phylum Acidobacteriota; class Blastocatellia; order Pyrinomonadales; family Pyrinomonadaceae; genus OLB17. Next base: position 1,078 of record JANPCJ010000029.1, read on the forward strand.
GGGACGGCGGGCCGGAATACGAGTTTTGAAAAAGCAGACATGCAGACCCGCGTCAAAAACGTCCTGCTTGAATCGATCATTCAGATCTTCTGGCTTCCGATGCAAATCCTGGTCTTCTCTTTTTCTGGTATCATAGTGGCGTTGCTCTATTTGAAAACCCGTCTCGCGGGCGGTGAATCGATGAACGATTTGATCGAACGATTTGAGGACGACGGGCGTCCAAGAAAGAGATGGCAGGAGCGCGTCCGACAGCGCCTGATCCAATCCGGGCGAATATCGAGCCATCCCAGCACATGAGCCTCACGGCAAAACGAATCGCGTTAATATTGTTCGCCGTTTCCACAACCTGGTTGACGGCAGAGGCACAGGATTTTTCGCGCGGGCTGACGATCTCGAGCGGAGGAACGATCGAGATTATCAATAGATATGGCCGTATCGCCGTCAAGGCTGAGGCGGACGTTGTCAAAACGCCGCCGAGCCTAAAGGCCATGTCGCCTAAGGGTGTCTCAGAGACGGACATCAAACTGGTGTCAAGCGGAACACGTACGCAAATCACCGTTGCCCCGGCCGACAAGCAAAAACGCATCGACCTTATTCTTTCGGTTCCCGAGCGCACCAGCGTCAAAGCGGAAACCATGGCCGGTGCAATCGAAGCCGTCGGGAATTTTGTGTCCGTCGAAGCGAGATCGGACACCGGGACGATCATGGCCGACGTCCCGGCCGACGATTTGAAATATCATTTTCAGTGGACGGAATCGCGCCCGCGTTACCTTGCCGATTTTGATATTGCAGAAGTCAAGGAAAAGAACGCGGGACGGTTTGAGATTAAGGGAAAACATCAAGTCCAAAGCCCAAAGTCCAAAGTCCAAAGTGAGGGAACAGAGAACGGCGACCAGCCCAAGGCAGAAACACGACCGGTAGGGAGTGTGCCTCACGCAGACAATCCAAAACCCGAAGACCAAAAACCCAAAACCGTCTCCTTAAACCTAACCACCGCCCGCGGCATCATTCTGCTAAATGTTCCGCCGGGCGAGGTGATGAGCGATCTTCGCGAACGGCCCCTGACCGAGGCGGCAAAGGCGATTGTTCGCAGCGGCGATTCGCTATTGATGGAGGCCATCCGCAGGGCAAGCCCGAAGTATTTTGGCGATTACGCCCGCTCCCTGCCGCCGCTCAAATTCGAGCCCGGTTTTTCGGCCAAGTCGGCCCGCTTTGACGTTCCGAACGCTAAAACAAAGATGGCACTTGTTCGCGTCACGGACGAGAAAAACCGAGCGGTTTCCGGCCAGTCGGCCGGTGATTTCGAAGTAATGGAAAATGGCGTGAGCCGGGAGATCGTATCGGTCGAACGCTCGGACGCACCATTTAATTTGATTCTGTTGCTGGATGTGTCTGGAAGCGTCGAGAATTACGTAAACTTTATCCGCAAAGCGGCCCGCAATTTTGTCGATACGGTCGGCGAAAAAGACCGGGTCTCCATCGTAATTTTTAACGAAGATATAAAGAAACTCTCGGGATTCACGACCGACAAGGTAAAGCTATCCGAGAGCCTCGACACATTCGACGCGGGCGGCGGCACGGCGTATTACGACGCCCTTGCTTACTCAGTAAGCGACACGCTTCGCCCGCTCAAAGGCGACCGCACGGCCATTGTCATCCTGACAGACGGCGACGACAACCGCTCGTTTCTGGCCTTTGATTCGCTAATGGGCTCTATCCAGGAAAGCGGAGCGTTGATCTACCCGCTGTATGTGCCATCGGGCCTAATCGCCTTGGCCGCCCAAAATATGACCGCGGACATCGACCCGCTGCGAAAAAAATACATGTCGCTGACCGCTAAAAGCGAAGGCGAGGGCGAAAAACTGGCAAAGATTTCAGGCGGCGTCTATTACCCAATAACGCAGATCGGCCAAATACAACAGGCCTACGAAGACATCGTCGTCCAAATGCGCTCGGCCTACAACATCACCTACCGTTCCGACGCAGCAGTTTTAGGCAACGGCGCCAGCCCACGGTTGAAGATCAGGTCGAAGCGAGAAAATGTCTTTACAAACGTGACCTCCGTAGTTGCGAGCGATCAACAATAGATAAACTGTAAAGCAACGCTAAAAACGATCTCCGAAGTCCTCCACGACATTTACGACCAAAACGTTTAGTAGGCTGATCTCATAGTTAAAGATAAGGGCTTCAAAACCCGTTAGTAAATGGCCTAAGGAATATTTTCCACACGACAAAGGCGTTGCCGCTAATGGCAACGCCTTTTTTTCATTTGCAGAAGCCCGCGCGTGAGCAAGGGCGTAACACGTAACTTGAATGTTACGCCCTTACTAATGTGCGGGCTTCTGCATCAGATCGGATTAAGCGTAACGTAGGCCGGGTCGGAGGGTTGGCCGTAGTCGGCGTTGTTTTTGCGAACTGGACGCGGCGAAGACGGAGCTTACGCGGGCTAAGATGGGGCATCTACGGGTGAAGATGGAGCATTTGCGGGTGAAGACGGAGCTTACGCGGGCGAAGATGGAGCATGTGAGGGAGAAGACGGAGCATCTGCGGGAGAAGACGGAGCATTTGCGGGAGAAGATGGGGCATCTGCGGGCGAAGACGGAGCTTACGCGGTCGGAAATCCTATTTACAAACCTCAAAACATCGACAAATCGCCAGTATTTACAGCCCTTTCACCGTTATAAGCAACTCGACGATTCGGCACAGCCGCTTTTATTCGGACAAGAGGCTTGGCTGCTCGTCTTTTTTGGCTTTTTGGGCTTTCTTGGTGACTTCTTC
>JANPCJ010000030.1:0-5034 GCA_031430895.1 Chloracidobacterium sp.
CCGGGAGCGATAGCGACTGGGTTCTTGAACGACGAGTTTGATTGACCTCGGGGCGAACTCACTTGCTTCGGTTATCGGTGTTCTACAATAATAACCGTGTAGGAACCCAGTCGCTACCGCTCCCGGTTCTGACTTCGGAGTCAAATGAATAAAATGAAGAAAGAATTGTTACCGGCAGACCGTGAAGAACTGCTCAGCGAATTGAAAACCCGTTTTGAGGAAAACATGAACCGCCACAAAGGTCTTGAATGGGCCAAGGTGCGTGCCAAACTGGAAGGTAATGCTGAAAAACTATGGTCGCTCAGTGAGATGGACAGAACGGGCGGCGAGCCGGATGTTGTCGGGTTTGATAAAAAGACGGGCGAGTTTATCTTTTATGATTGTTCGCCGGAAAGCCCGAAAGGCCGCCGGAGCCTCTGTTACGACCGCGCGGCGTGGGAGTCAAGAAAGGAACATAAACCGAAAAATAACGCTATCGATATGGCAGCTGCCATGGGCATTGAGCTTTTAACGGAAGAAGAATATCGGGAGCTGCAGAAACTTGGAAATTTCGATACGAAAACGTCGAGCTGGATCAAAACGTCTTCTGAGATCAGAAAACTCGGCGGTGCCATCTTTGCCGATTACCGATTCGGCCGTGTCTTCGTGTACCACAACGGTGCAGAGTCTTACTATGGTGGTAGGGCGTTCCGAGGCTCGCTTAGGGTCTAATAAGAGAAATTCTCGCCTCGTGAGTATCACGCAGAGTTACATGCCGACATTTCGTCAGATAATTTGATGCGATTCAGGTACGAGGATAATTTCTGACATCACGCCCTCGCCTTCCTGCGTCGCGGCAAAGTAGATGCTGCGAGCGGCCGCGTCAATTGAAAGCATCTTGTCGCGTAAAAATGCTCCTACTTATCCATTAGTTGCGTGACATAGACGGAATTGACGGATGTTGCGTTCGTGTACGGATTCAGAAACTCGACGTTGTGGGCCGTTGCCCAGCCGAATACCCCTCCGAGACGTGCGGTAAACTCGTCACTGGCCGGATCATTGGACCAGACAGCGAAGCAACCGCCCGGTTTTAATTGGCTTCGCAACGAAGCGAGTCCCTCGGCTGTGTAGAAGTAGCGATTTTGCTCGTTTAGAAAATGTTCGGGCGAATGATCGATGTCGAGCAGGACGGCGTCAAACCTTCTTTCGGGCGAAGCGGTGTCGAAGCCCGCGCGGGCGAGTTCGAAAAAATCACCTTGTCGCAGTTCGCATCTGCGGTCTTCGCTGAGCACCCTGCCCATGGGCACCAGCCAGTCCCGATGCCAATCGATCACCGCCTGAAAAAGATCAATGACGAGCAAGCGGCTCACCATCTTGTTTTTCAAGGCCTCGGCGGCGGTATAACCTAACCCCAAACCGCCGATTACGACATCCAGATCACCTTCGAGCGGCGCCAGGCCAAGCGTTGCCATCTGTCGTTCCGCTTCGGTAAACAGGCTCGACATTAAATATTCATCGCCGAGCTTGACTTCAAAAACTTCCTCGTTCTGCAGCAGAGGTTCCGGACGACGGCGCAGTGTGAGGTCGCCAAGCGGCGTCTTTTGATAGGCAAGTTCTTTGACGGTCATTTTCAGCACATCTCCTGCCGATCGCATTCAAATTCTAGGTGACGGTAAATGGAGGCGTACTATTTTGCGCAGGCCTTCAACTGCTCGATGCCGCCGAACGCTTCCAGAGCTTCGTTGCCTCGCTGCGTAATATTTCGGTTCCACTAGTCCGCATCGAGAACTGGTGCCGCCACTCTAGCCGGGAAGACAAAGATCAACGTTGAATCTTCAATTGCGAAGCTTTGCACGATCTCCGCCATTCTTTTTTGCAAACGGGTTGCTTCCAAGGTCTTGATGCAATTTTACCGACGCCTCACCCAAAGCCTCCGCCGTCAGCATAGACGGCAAACGCAAAAGTATTCGTCTTTTTCCGGTAGACTATCGCGATGCTTCCGTCCTTCACCCTTTGCTGGAGAACGAAATGAAAGGGGCCCGCGGGATACTGCACCGGCGGGCCTGAGTTCTATTGGGATCGGTCTAAGGGCACAGCGATCAAGCTACGTCGAAGCGGTCGAGGTTCATCACCTTGTTCCACGCCGCGACGAAGTCGTGAACGAACTTGGCTTCAGAATCCGAACACGCATAGACCTCGGCCAGAGCACGCAGCTCGGAGTTTGAGCCGAAGACCAGATCGACGCGCGATGCCGTCCATTTGGCTTCGCCGGTCTTGCGGTCGGTGCCCTCGAAAGTCGCGTCGGATTCCGATGTCGGCTTCCAGGTCGTGCTCATATCGAGCAGGTTGACGAAGAAATCGTTCGTCAGCGTGCCGGGCCGGTCGGTGAAAACGCCGTGATTTGAGCCATCGTGGTTTGCGCCCATCACACGCAGGCCGCCGACTAGAGCGGTCATCTCGGGTGCGGTCAATGTCAGCTGCTGCGCCTTGTCGACCAGCATTTCCTCGGCCGGCGTTCTGTGATGGCCCTTCTTGTAATTGCGGAATCCGTCTGCCTGCGGTTCGAGGTAACGGAACGAATCTACCTCGGTTAGCTCTTGGGACGCATCGGCACGGCCGGGGGTGAATGGCACCGTGATGTCGTGACCGGCATCCATAGCTGCCTTTTCGACGGCTGCGCATCCGCCGAGAACAATCAGGTCGGCGAGCGAAACCGGCTTCCCGAATGAGGTTCGGATGCCTTCGAGCGTTCCCAGGACCGAGCCGAGTTGGAATGGGTTGTTGACCTCCCAATTACGCTGCGGCTCAAGTCGAATGCGTGCACCGTTCGCACCGCCGCGTTTATCGCCGTTGCGGAATGTCGATGCCGACGCCCACGCCGTTGATACGAGCTGCGATACGGATAGTCCCGCATCAAGTATCTTCGCCTTGAGTGCAGTGACATCGCTATCGCTAATCGACACGCCCTCCGGAATCGGGTCCTGCCAGATTAGTTCTTCTGCGGGAACTTCCGGTCCAAGGTAACGTCCGATCGGCCCCATATCGCGGTGCGTCAGCTTGAACCACGCCCTGGCAAATGCGTCCGCAAATTCGTCGGGATTCTCGAGAAAACGCCGTGAGATCTTTTCATACGCCGGATCCATACGCATCGATAGGTCGGTGGTCAGCATTGTCGGACGGTGTTTTTTGGATGGATCATACGCGTCCGGGATGCTCTCGTCGGCGTCTTTAGCAACCCACTGATTGGCCCCGGCCGGACTCTTCGAAAGTTCCCATTCAAAACCAAATAGGTTCTCGAAATAATTGTTGCCCCATTTCGTCGGCGTGGTTGTCCAGGTGACCTCGAGGCCGCTCGTGATCGTGTCGGGTCCCATGCCGGTGCCGTGGCTGTTGTGCCAGCCAAAGCCCTGAGCCTCGATGAGCGCGCCTTCCGGTTCGACCGCGACGTTATCGGATGGAGCGGCACCATGCGTCTTGCCGAAGGTGTGACCACCAGCGATCAACGCAACCGTCTCCTCGTCATTCATCGCCATGCGGCCAAAAGTGTCGCGGATGTCGTGGGCCGCGAGCAGCGGATCAGGATTGCCATCGGGGCCTTCGGGGTTGACGTAGATCAGACCCATTTGCACCGCGCCGAGCGGATTCTCGAGCTTGCGGCTATGTACGTCGCCATCAGCGTTGTCATCAGACACGAGCACACCTTCACCCTCAACACCCTCGGAACCGTGCTTATAGCGGACGTCGCCCGCCAGCCAAGTAGTTTCGGCGCCCCAGTAGACGTCCTGATCGGCCTCCCACACGTCCTCGCGCCCGCCGCCGAAGCCGAACGTCTTGAACTCCATCGTTTCCAGTGCGACATTGCCGACGAGGATGAATAGGTCAGCCCACGAGATCTTCCGCCCGTACTTTTGCTTGATCGGCCACAGCAACCGGCGAGCTTTGTCGAGGCTCACGTTGTCCGGCCAACTGTTGAGCGGGGCAAAACGCTGCTGCCCTCGACCGCCGCCGCCGCGGCCGTCGCCGATGCGGTAGGTTCCCGTCGCATGCCACGTCAGGCGAATAAACAGCGGCCCGTAATGCCCAAAGTCGGCCGGCCACCAATCCTGCGAGTCGGTCATCAGGTCCGCAAGGTCCTTCTTCAGGGCCGCATAATCGAGCGTCATAAACTCTTTCGCGTAATCGAAATCCTCGCCCATCGGATCGGACTTCTCCGTGTGCTGACGCAGGATGTTCAAATTCAACATCTTCGGCCACCAATCGCGATTCGATCGGCTGCTTTCGGTCGTAAACTTTATCGCTCCGCCCGTGAACGGGCATTTGCCGGAGCCGTTATCATTCTGTTCTGTGTCATTTGCCATTTTTGATTCACCTTTTACCTTGTTCTTTGATTTCTTTCGGGATTAAATTTACGTGATTCGTTCTAAATCAGCTGTCAATTTTCTTATTTACTGCATTCGGGACATAAACCACGCAGAGTCAGTTCGATCGATGCACCTTCGAATTTTGAGCGCTTCGCGGCCTCTTCAAGCAGTCCATCCGGAAGCGGCAGTTCAAAGTCAACCAGCCTCGCGCAGTTGCTGCAGATGGCGTGATCGTGCCGCGTCAGTTTGCGATCGTAAAGGTTGGCGTCAGTGCCCAACCGGATCTCGCCGATCAGTCCCTCTTTCTTCAGGTACCGCAGAGAATTGTAAACGGTTGCGAATGAGATGCCCGGCAGAAGCCGGCGGGCATCGTCAAAGACCTCGTTGGCAGTCAGATGCTTGTCCGATTCGCGGATTACCCGGAGAACGGACCGCCGCTGTTTCGTCAATGCTAAACCTTCAATATCTTTCACTGCGTTCTTGATAATACCAAATTATATTTAGAATAATTCTGATTGTCAAACGAAACAATTCCTTTGAACCGGCAATTGACAATCGGATACGGGCCATTAAGCCGGCATATCAAGAAACACAATAGAGGGTATCGAATCAGGATCAACCCATTCGGCGCTTCCCACTTGAATTCTTTATCTTACTTCTCGTACTCGCATTTTATTAAGAGCTTCGTGTCCTG
>JANPCJ010000031.1:0-14929 GCA_031430895.1 Chloracidobacterium sp.
TTAAATCTTCGGAATTAACACAAAGGGCACAAAGGGAAGACACAAAGCTCACAAAGAAGAGCCGGCGGTCGCAGTTTCTGCGTTTCCCTTCTGCCGCATCCGTTTCTGTTCTTTCGTAAGCGTCAAAATCTCCGGCCCGTCAGGTGTAACGGCGAGCGTGTGTTCGGCGTGTGCCGATGGTTTACCATCAAGCGTGACCACCGTCCATTTATCGCTTAGCGTCTTGGTTTCATGTGTTCCGAGATTGAGCATCGGCTCGATCGCGAAACAAAAGCCAAGCCGAATCTTCTCTTTCGTACCTGCGCGGCCATGATTTGGTATTTGCGGCGACTCGTGCATCGCCCGCCCGATGCCGTGGCCTGTATAATCGCGAACAATCCCGTAGCCAAACTCTTCCGCATGCTGCTGTATCGCCCACGCAATGTCGCCAACGCGATTGTTCACGCGGCTCGCCTGAATACCCAATTCCAGGCATTCTTCGGTGACGCGAATTAACTGCTGCAAATCCTCGCCGATCTCGCCGGCAGGCACCGTCATCGCGCAGTCACCAACAAACCCATCGAAAGTCGCGGCCATATCGAGCGAAACAATATCGCCCTCTTTCAGCGGTTCCTTCTTAGAAAACCCATGGACGATCTCGTCATTAACGGACGCGCAAATCGCAAACGGAAATCCGTGATAGCCAATAAATGTAGGTATCGCGCCCGCGTCACGAATCATCTTGTCGGCGGCGTTGTTGAGATCGAGCGTCGAAATCCCCGGCTGGACCATCGGTCTCAGGGCTTCGCGGACTTCGGCTATCAATTCGCCAACCGCGCGCATTTTATCAAGATCTTTTGCCGACTTCGCGATGATCATCTCTTTGCCAAACAGACCGAGAATTTTATTAAACCAGCTCATCCATTTCCCGGTATATATCCTCGATCTCTCCCGTACCGTCAATCTTCTTCAACCGGCCGGAACGCTGATAGTATTCCAACAGAGGCTTGGTCATTTCGTCGTATGTCTCAAGCCTTACCGTAACCTTTTCATCGGAATCGTCCGTACGCTGCTCCAGCGCCTGTTTCGGGTGTTTGTCACAAAAACCATCCCGGTTTGGCGGCTTCGAGTAAATATTGTAAATCTCGCGGCAGATCGGGCAGCTCCTGCGTCCGGTCAATCTCCTCAACAACTCGTCACGCGGTACATCAACCTCGATTGCCTGAATTTCCTTACCCTGCTCTTTCGCCAATCCCTCAAGCTGCTCCGCCTGTACCGCCGTTCTCGGATAGCCATCAAGCAGATACGTTCCGGCTGTGTCACTCTTTGATGTCCGCTCCCGAACAATCTTGTAGGTCACCTCGTCCGAAATCAACTTCCCCGACGCCATGATCGCTTGCACTTCTTTCGCAAGCGGCGTATCAAGCGTTTTCATCTCGCGGAACATATCGCCCGTCGATATCTGAGGAATACCCCGCCGTTCGTCCAGGAGTCTCGCCTGCGTTCCCTTCCCCGCTCCCGGTGCGCCTATCAGTACTATGATCTTATCCATAAAACAATTACGAATTACGAATTACCAATTACGGTTCGTTCGTAATTCGTAATTTGTAATTCGTAATTCTCCTAACTTCGTCTGCCGCGCAGACGCGAGCCAGCGCCGAGAAAGCCTTCGTAATTTCGCATTACAAGCTGCGCCTCGATCTGTGCCGCCGTATCCATGGCTACACCGACGAGAATCAACAGCGAGGTGCCGCCAAAGAAAAACTGATATCCGAGGCCCGTCGGGATCCAGCTCAGGCCCGGCGTCGCGGTTAGAAAATTATCAACTGATGTGCCGATAAACGGCAGACGGGCAACTTTAAATCCACTTAAAAGCAACTGCGGCAGGAAGGCGACAAAGGCCAAATAAAGAGCTCCGACCGTCGTTAGTCGCGTTAGAATCGTGTTCAGATACTCAGCCGTTGGAGCACCGGGTCTTATGCCCGCGATAAACCCACCGTGCTTTCTCAGATTGTCGGCCACTTCGTCCGTGTTGAAAATGATCGTGATATAAAAGAACGTGAAGATCACGATGAGGGACAAAAAGACCAGTTCATAATATGGGTCACCGCCGTGAAACTGCTGAAAGAAAGTAAAAACTTGCGACCAAGCCGAGGTCGGATTATTGGGATCAGCCGGAAACGCCGAGAACAGAGTCTGCGGCATCGCCAAAACGGACGATGCAAAGATCACCGGAATCACGCCGCCCATGTTGATCTTTAGCGGGAGACTTGTCTCCTGGCCGCGAAACGTCTGGCTGCCTACGCGCCGGCTGGCATAGCTGATAGCAATATTACGCCGCGCGGATTCCACATAAACGATCAACGCGATCAACGCGACCATAACCACAATCAGGAATACAACCCCGAGCGTCTGTACAGGGTCGCCCGCGCTCACGCGGCCCGCGATCTGCTGTATGCCACTCGGAAGCCCGATGACAATACCCGCAAAAATGAGAAGTGAAATTCCGTTGCCGACGCCGCGTTCGGTAATCTGCTCGCCGAGCCACATGACAAAGATCGTTCCGGTTGTGAGCGTCACCACGATCATTCCGGTTGCCCACCAGGTTTCCGGGATAATCTGATTGCGCCCCAGCCAGGTCGCGACAAAGAACGTCTGAACTGCGCAGAGAACGACGGTCGAATACCGCGTCCACTGATTCATTTTCTGCCGGCCGACTTCGCCTTCTTCCTGAATTTTCTTCATCGCCGGCGAAAGCACGGGCAGAAGCTGCATGATAATTGAGGCGGTAATATAAGGTGTCACGCCGAGAGCAAAGACCGAAATCGTGCGAAAATTGCCGCCCGAAAATAGATCGAGAACGCCAAGCAGCGTACCCGCAACCTCGCCCCAAACCCTCTCAAGCTGCGCGCTGTTGATCCCCGGCGCCTGTACGTGCGCTCCAAAACGATATACAGCCAGCAGCCCGAGCGTAAAGAGGATTCGCGTCCTCAGCTCGGGAACCTTGAACATGTTTTGTACGGCGCTAAAAAACTTCTCCATATAATTACGTTTTGAGTCCCGCCGTTTGGCGGCCACGGTCGCGTAAGAGCCTGCTAAAGCAGGGACTCAGAACGACTACTCAGCCGTCGCTGCCTTCACTTTAACGATTACCGTCGCCTCGCCTCCGGCATTTTCAATCTTTTCCTTCGCCGTCTTGGTAAACCGATGGGCTGAAATCTTTAACGATTTCGAAACGTCTCCGGTTCCGAGTATGACAAGATCGTGCTTAGCCTTTTTGATCAAGCCGCGTTCGTGGAGAATTTCCGGCGTGACCTCGTCGCCCGCGTTAAAATTTTCCTCGATTTTGCCCAGGCTGATCTCGATCCATTCTTTCTTAAAGATGTTTGTAAACCCGCGCTTCGGCAAACGACGTTGCAAAGGCATTTGTCCGCCCTCAAAACCGATCTTACTGCTATAGCCCGAACGCGATTTCTGGCCTTTGTGTCCACGGCCCGCCGTTTTACCAAGACCCGAACCCGGACCACGCCCGACACGTTTCTTCTTATGCGTCGAACCTTTAGCGGGATGTAAATTATTTAATGATAAAGCCATAACTTTGTCCTTCGTCATTAGTCCTTTGTCATTTGTCATTTGTCCTTCGCAATTCATGTGCAAATGACCAAGGACTAATGACTAATGACCAATCTATTCAACAATCCGCAACAAATGCGGCACCTTATTAACAATGCCGCGTGCCGCCGCCGAATCGGGATGAGTGACCGTCTGGTTGAGCTTTGTAATGCCCAGGGCCTTGACGATCTCCTTCTGTTTTTTCGCGTATCCGATCATGCTCCGGTAATACTGAATCTTGATCTGCCCGCTTTCTGTAATTTCTACTTTCTTTGCCATTGTCGTAATTAGCTATCAGCTATCAGCTATCAGCTATCGGCTATTGCGGATAACCAACGACTGACGCTGACTACATTAAACTAACTCTTCTATCTGTTTACCACGAAGCCGTGCGACTTCGACAGGGTCTTTCATTCTGAGCAAACCATTAAATGTCGCGCGGATTACATTGTGATTGTTATTTGATCCAAGAATCTTCGTACGCACATTATGAACGCCCAAAGACTGCAGGATGGCGCGAACGGCGCCACCGGCGATAACACCCGTTCCCTCGGCAGCCGGCTTTAGCAAAACCCGTCCCGCTCCGTATTCGCCTATCATTTCGTGGGGCAGTGTGCCATCAATCAGCGGGACACGGATAAGGTTATTCTTTGCCGCCTCGACAGCTTTTTTGATCGCGTTCGGCACTTCCTTTGCCTTTCCGGTGCCTAATCCGACTTGTCCTGCCTCGTCGCCTATGACGACAAGCGCCGCATACGACATATTCTTACCGCCCTTGTCGTCCTTGGTCACCCGGTTGATCGAAATCAACTGATCTTTGAGCAGTAAACCACCCGGAGCTATTTTCTGTTTAGACTTCATCATAAAATTGGAGCACGGGCGGCCCGCCCGTGCGTACGTCGTTAGACTACGCTTCCGCCGTTTCCGACTCCTTCGTCTCTTGCTTATTCAACCCAGCCTCACGCGTCGCATCGAGCAAAGCTTTAACGCGCCCGTGATAAACATACCCGCCGCGGTCAAAAACGACATTCGAAATACCAGCCGAAAGCGCCCGCTCGGCAATCGCTTTGCCGATTGTTTTTGCAGCCTCAATATTTCCGCCGGTCTTCCCCGCAAGCGCTTTCTCGGTCGTTGACGCCGTCGCCAAAGTCTTCCCCGCCCTATCGTCGATGACCTGAGCGTAAATGTGATTCAGGCTTCGAAACACCGCCAAACGCGGCCTTTCCGCCGAACCCTGAACTTTCTTGCGAATACGGCTGTGAACGCCCTGCCGAATAACTGATCTACTTTTCTGTGCCATAATCGTGGTGACAGGGACAAGTGACAGGTGACAAGGCTGTACCCGTCACCTGTTACCTGTTACCTGTTACTATTTCCCTGTTTTACCCGGTTTCAACCTATACAACTTGTCCGCGTATCGAACGCCCTTGCCCTTATAGGCGTCCGGCTTTCGGAGCCGGTTCAATTCCGCCGCCACCTGGCCGAGCTTTTGCTTATCAATTCCGCTCAGCGTAATCGTGGTCTGGTACTGATTGATCGACGTCTTCGAACCAACCCTTTCCGTTTTGGCGTCAACGCCATCCGGCAAAGCATATTCGATCGGATGCGAATAGCCGAGAGCAAAGACGATCTTCTTTCCCTGCACATCGGCCTTGTAGCCAACGCCAACTATGTCCAGTTCCTTCGAAAACCCGTCGGTCACGCCAACGATGGCGTTATTCGCCAACGCCCTGGCCAGCCCGTGAAAAGCCGCCTGATCGTCGCTCGCGCGTTCCGCCGTCAGAGTGCCGTCTTCCTGCTTAAACGAAACACCCGCCGGGATCGGCGTACTTAACGTACCCTTCGGCCCCTTTACTTCCATCGCCGAATCATTGATCGTCACAGTCACGCCGGACGGGATCGTTATCGGTTTTTTTCCTACTCTTGACATATTTTTTGGTGACGAGTGACGGGTGACAGGCGACAGGTGAAGATTTTTCTCGTCACCTGTTACCTGTCACTTGTCACACTTAATATATTTCCGCCAAAATCTCTCCGCCGACATGTTCGGCCCGGGCGCGTTTTCCGCTCATAAGACCTTTCGATGTCGAAACAATGTTCACGCCGTATCCGCCCAGCACCTTTGGAATATCAGCCGAGCCTACGTAAACACGGCGACCGGGGGTCGAGACTCGCGACAAATGCGTGATCGACGACGTTCCCTTCGTGTCATAGCGAAGGAAGACGCGGATCATATACTTGACGCCTTCGCCCTTGGTCGAAAAGCTATTGATATAGCCTTCTTCTTTCAGGATTCGCGCCACTTCCATCTTCAACTTTGAGCCCGGGATATCGACGCGTGTGTGATTCGCGCGTATTGCATTGCGAATCCGCGTGAGCATATCGGCTATTGGATCTGTCATTCTCTTTTAACTCCGTAAAATGTCCAACAAACTTCAGTTTGTTGGCCGCGCGTCAAACTGAAGTTTGACGGACATTAACTACCAACTCGATTTAACAACCCCCGGAATCTGACCTTCTAGAGCCAGTTTTCTCATCGCGATACGCGAAAGGCCGAATTTCCGCAAATACCCGCGCGTTCGTCCCGTCTGCGAACATCGGTTGCGAACCCGCGAGGGTGAGGCGTCACGCGGCATCTTTTGCAGTTTGATTACCGCCGCATCGACCTCTTCCACGCTCGATTTCGGATTGTTGATGATCTTTTTCGCACTTGCCCGGCGGTCCGCATAAAGCTTGACCACGCCCCTGCGTCTTTCGTTGTTAACTACTTTGCTTATCTTTGCCATATCTTTTGAGTTCAAAGTTCCAAGTTCAATGTTCAAAGTTGAGGATCAAAAGACTTTGAACCTTAAACTTTGAACCTTAAACTAAGCTCGGAACGGCATCCCCAGCGCTTTCAAAAGCGACCGTGCCTGGTCGTCATTCTTCGCCGTTGTAACTATCGAAATATTCATCCCGCGTGTTTTATCGACCTTATTAAAATCAATTTCCGGGAAGATCAACTGCTCGCGAATACCGAGCGTATAATTTCCGCGTCCGTCGAACGCCTTGCCCGAGATACCGCGAAAATCGCGAACACGCGGCAGGGCGACGGAGATCAAACGGTCGAGAAACTCGTACATTCTCTCGCCGCGAAGCGTGACCATCGTGCCGATTGCCATTCCCTGACGAAGCTTGAATGCCGCGATCGACTTTTTCGCCTTTGTTATTACTGGCTTTTGTCCGGTCACCGTTTTCAATTCTTCGGTGGCGACATCGAGGATCTTGGCATTTGCACTTGCTTCGCCCAGACCCATGTTCACGACGATCTTTTCGATCTTCGGTATCGCCATCGGATTCTTGATCTCAAACTCCTTTGCTAACGCCGGAGCGATCTCACTTTTATATTTTTCTCTTAACCTGGCCATTTTTTTTTGTTTTGAGTCCCTGCTTTAGCAGGCCCCACTCCACCTTAAGCTAAAGCAGGTACTCTAAGCTTTCCCGTCTCCCGTGGGTGCGTCGTCATCCTCGATTTTCTTCTTCTCACGTTTGTACGAGGAATTCTCAGCAACGACCTTGCCGCTCTTGGCGACACGAACCTTTTTGCCATCCTGAAACTCGTATTTCACCTTGGTTGGCTTTCCCGATTCCGGATCGATCAAGGCTACATTCGAAACATTCACCCACGCTTCCTGCTCGAAGATTCCTCCCTCGCGGTTCATCTGCGGCATCGGCTTGCGGTGACGTTTGACGATCATCGCGCCCTCTACCTTGACCTTGCCGGCACGGGCATCGACCGCCGTCACCCTGCCGCGATAGGGCTGCCTCTTCCCCGCGCTGTCGTAGCGGTTGTATTCCTTGCCCGCAATAAACACAACCTGGTCGCCACGCTTGATCCTACTCTTTACTGTTCCTGTCTTAACCGTTTTCATTTCTTCCTTCTTGGCAGAAGCCCGAGCGTAAACAAGGGCTTAACATCCAACATTCGGGTTTAGCCCTTGCTCACGCGCGGGCTTCTGCATTTCGATCCTCAAATAACTTCTGGCGCCAGGCTGACGATCTTCATAAAATTCTTCTCGCGAAGTTCGCGTGCGACCGGCCCAAAAACACGTGTCCCAACCGGTGTGCCGTCGTCTTTAATAAGCACAGCCGCGTTCTCGTCAAATCGAATGTAGGTCCCGTCTTTCCGACGAACCTCTTTCCGCGTTCTGACGATCACGGCGTTATAAACCTTGCCCTTCTTGGCGGTGCCATCGGGCGAAGCCTCTTTGACCGTCACCTTAATCGTGTCACCAAGCCGCGCGATCTTCGCCGTCGAACCGCCAACCGGCATAATCATCTCGACTCGTTTCGCCCCAGAATTATCCGCTACGGATAACGAGGTCTGCATCTGAATCATAAGTTTCTCCCGTTCTGAGTCCCTGCTTTAGCAGGCCGGTCGCCGCCTAAAGGCGGTACTTAAAACTAAAGCTCTGCTTTCTGAATAATCTCAACCACACGCCAACGCTTTCGAGCCGACAGCGGGCGAGTTTCAACAATCTTTACCTTGTCACCGATCTTCGCGCCCATGTCGTCGTGGGCCATAAATTTCTTACGCTTCCTGACGTATTTGCGATAGACCGGATGCTTGACCAGGCGGTCGACGCGAACGGTGACGGTTTTCATCATCTTGTCGGATGAAACAATACCGATCTTTTCCGCCCGCTTGTGAACCTTGACAACTCCCGTCTCAGCGGGTTCCGCCGATGCATCAGCTTTTACGGCCTTCGGAGCCGCCTTCGCGGACTTTTTCGGTTTCTCTTCAACGGCCGGGGCCGCTTCCACTTCCGCTTCTTGGATAGCAGCCTCGATTGTCGGTTCTTCGACGGGAGCCGATTCTTCGGCAGCAGCCTCCACAACCGGCTCTTCTACCGCTACAACTTCTTCGGCTGCCGGGGCTTTAACTGGAGTTTTGTCAACCGGAGCCGCCTCGACCGCAGTTTCGTCCGCTTCCACAGCTTCGACCGTCTCTGCTGCTGATGTCTCTTCGTCTTTTTTCTTTCTTGGCATTTCTTTTTGTTTTGAGTCCCTGCTTTAGCAGGCAAACTCACTTCTTAGCATTTGCCGCCTGAAGGCGGGACTCAGAACTATCCTTTTTATTCAGCAACGTGTAAACCCGTGCCAAAGTCTTCTTCTCGCGGCGGATATCGTTCACAACCTCGCCCACGCCGAGTGTCTTGCGAAACTTAAGCCGAAAGAGCGATTCCTTTAACGCGTCCGCCTGATCCGTCAGTTCCGCAGACGTCATTTCCGCTAGTTGATCGAGTTGTTCTTTCCTTTTCATTTCTTAAACTACGCCTCCTTCGAGGTCGGCGCGGGTCACAAATTTGACCTTTATCGGCAGTTTCTGGGCCGCGAGCATCATCGCCTCGCGTGCCAATGCCTCATCAACACCCTGAATTTCATATAAAACACGGCCCGGTTTCACGACCGCCACCCAATGATCGGGAGCGCCTTTACCGCTGCCCATCCGCGTTTCTGCCGGCTTTTTCGTGATCGGCTTATCCGGAAATATGCGGATCCAGATCTTGCCGCCTCGTTTTACGTGACGCGTCATCGCGATACGGGCCGCTTCAATCTGGCGATCCGTTATCCACGCCGCCTCCAGTGTTTTCAAGCCAAAATCACCAAAGCTGAGCTTTTCGCCGCGTGTCGCTTTCCCGCGCATGCGGCCTTTCATCACCCTCCGGCGCTTGACCTTTTTCGGCATCAACATAACTAAATCTCCAGTTGTCGGTTGTCAGTGGTCAGTTGCCGGTTGTCAGTCAGAACCTGCATTCTTCTGACAACTGACAACTATCTCCTATCATCCCTTCGCGGCCCGCGATCATTACGCCTTGCACCGCGTTCGACTTTAACTTCGTTCATCGGGTCGGTCGTTGTTCCGCGTGCCATCGACGCGTTGGGATCGAGTATTTCGCCGCGATATATCCAAACCTTCACGCCTATGATGCCAAATGTCGTCAAAGCCTCAGCAAATCCAAAATCGATATCCGCTCGCAACGTATGAAGTGGCAGACGACCTTGCAGGTTCCACTCGGTTCGCGCGATCTCGGCACCGTTCAGACGACCGGCGATCATAACCTTGATGCCCTGTGCCCCGAAACGCTGCGATTCTTCGATCGTCTTTTTCATCGCACGTCGAAACATAATGCGTTTCTCGAGTTGCTGGGCGATCTTCTCGGCCTGGAGTTGTGCGTTCAGTTCCGGGTGGCGGATCTCCTGAATCGAAACCAGCACTTCGCGCCCTGTTTTCCTCGACAATTCCTCTCGAAGGCTCTCGATTTCAGCCCCTTTGCGTCCAATTATGATGCCCGGCCGTGAGGTATATATAATTATCTTCAAACGCGTAGCGGCGCGCTCAATATCGATATGCGAAACACCGCCGCCGCCGAATTTTCGCTTTAGATCGCGTTTGAGCTTCAGATCCTCGGCCAAAAACTTGGCAAAATCCTGCTTCGCAAACCAGTGCGAATGCCAGTCTTTGTTGTATCCGACCCTAAAGCCGTATGGATGAACTTTCTGTCCCATAATTTACCTGGACCTCGGGCGGCTCGCCCGCGTGTTTCCTACTGCCTTTCCAAATCCTCGTTAATCTTTTGCTGCGCTTCATCGGCCGGCTGCGTTTCGTTCAATGCCGCCGTCGTCTGAGTCTCGACGTTTTTCGCGTTGGCGACTTCCGCGTCGCCTTTAGCTTCCAAGTCCCCCGCCGTCTCAGCCGGTGAAGCTTCCTCAGCAACCTCTTCAGAAGCAGCCTCCACGGGCGTTTCCTCTACGGTTTCTTCCACCGCAGCCGCCTCAACCGGAGTTTCCTCTGGTGTTTCAACCACCGGCGTCTCGACCACCTCTTCCACAACCGTCTCGACCGGAGTTTCCTCAACCTTCGCCGCCTTTGTCTCCTTCTTTACCGGTGCCTTGGCCTTCTCTGCCGCCTTCGCGACTTTTCTCGCGGCAATGCGTTCGGCACGAAGAGCTTCGAGTCTGATCTGATCCTCGGTCTTCGCCTTTTCCTCGCTCGTCACCTGAATGGTGATATGGCAATAATGACGCCGCTCGCGATACGCACGTCCCTGCGGAGCCGGACGCATTCTGCTGCGGCCTTTTGTCGGGCCCATATCGACAAAACATGTCTTAATCCACAGATCATCCGGATCAATCGCGATGTTTTCCTGCTCGGCCTTGTAAGTAGCGTTCGCGATGGCCGAACTCAGGCACTGTGCGATAGGCTGCGCCGCACGCTTGTCCGTAAATTTCAGTATCGACAAGGCACGCGAAACATTCACTCCGCGGATCAGATCGATCACAAGCCTGGCTTTACGCGGTGAGCCTTTTAGATATTTTGTTTTTGCTACAGCTTCCATACTAGTTAACGGTGAACGGTAAACGGTAAACGGTGAAGATCTTAAAACCTGTCACCCGTAACTCATCACCTGTCACTACTTCCTCTTCGCCATCTTCTCCGCTTTCGTCCCCGGATGCCCCTTAAACATTCGCGTCGGCGAGAATTCACCCAACTTGTGTCCGACCATATTCTCGGTAACAAATACCGGAATATGACGCTTACCGTTGTGAACGCCGAAGGTCAAGCCGACCATCTCAGGCGAGATCGTCGAACGACGCGACCATGTCTTGATCGCCGGCGGCTTCATCGCCCCATCGGCGAGGCGTCGCAGTATCTTCTGAACGCTAAGGTCAATAAACGGCCCTTTTTTTAATGAACGTGGCATAAATCTTATTAGTTGTGAACGGTGAACGGTGAGTGATGAATATTTCTTTTAACTCATAACTCATCACTCACAACTCATCACTTTCTCCTACGGTCCTTCACGATCATATTCGTCGTGCGTTTATTGCGACGCGTCTTATATCCGCGTGTCGGCTGACCCCATGGTGTTACGGGGTTGCGTCCACCGGATGTTTTACCCTCACCGCCGCCGTGCGGGTGATCGACCGGGTTCATGGCAACGCCGCGAACTTTCGGGCGTCTTCCCAGCCAGCGTGAGCGGCCGGCCTTGCCGAGGGAAACATTCTCATGCTCCGTGTTGCCTACCTGACCAACCGTCGCGTAACAAACAACAGGGACCTTGCGAACCTCGCCGGACGGCATTCTGAGCTGTGCATAATCGCCTTCCTTAGCGACTATCTGCGCAAAGCCACCGGCGGAGCGAACCATCTGACCGCCTTTACCCGGCCGCATCTCGATATTATGCACCGCTGTGCCGAGCGGAATATTCTTGATCGGCAGCGCATTCCCCGGCAAAATATCCGCTTCCTCACCGCTTACGATCATCGTGTCAACTTTGAGACCGACCGGAGCGATGATGTATCGCTTTTCGCCGTCAAGATAGTTGATCAGTGCGATGTGTGCCGAGCGGTTCGGGTCATATTCGAGCTGTGCAACGCGTCCCGGAATACCCGTTTTATCACGCTTGAAATCGATTATCCGGTAATGACGCTTATGGCCTCCGCCACGGCGCCGAATAGTAATCCGGCCATCGCTGTTACGGCCTGAAATTCTTTTCTTTGGCTCGAGCAGTGATTTTTCGGGTACTGCGTTTGGAGTCAACTCGTCACGGGTCAGATACGTTTGATAACGCCTCGCCGGTGATGTCGGTTTTAATCTCTTGATTCCCATAATCTTCCGTGTCCGTCAAACTTCAGTTTGACGCTTTCAGCAACAAACTAAAGTTTGTTGGACCTAGATCGCTTCGGCATAATCAATCATTGGCTCACCGCTTCTGAGCGTTACATAAGCCTTTTTGAAACTCGCCCGCCGGCCTTCGATGCGACCGCGTCGTTTCATCTTGCCTTCGTACTGAATCGTGCGGACCGCAGCGACCTTTACGTTAAAAATATCCTCGACCGCCGCTTTAATATCGGGCTTTGTAGCTTTTTTATCGACGCGAAATGTCAAAACCTGCCCCGCCTTTCGGCCGCTGTTCTCGTCGGTCGAATCTTCCTTGAGAATTACGCTTTTCTCGGTGACGACCGGCGATTTCAAAATGTCCCAAACTCCAATTTTACTCATTGTCAGCCGCCTCCTTCTTGTTTTCTTCAGCCGGTGCTTCCTCGACGGCCGGTTCGTCAGCCGTCACATCGACCGGAGCGGCCTCGATTGCCGGCGATTCCTCGACTGCCGGAACAACTTCCGCCTCGACCGCTGGGGCAGCTTCAACTACCGGAACTTCCTCGGCTGCGACTTCCTTCTTAGGAGCCTTCTCTGCTTTCAGCTTAGCTTCCTTCTTCGCTTTCGGCTTTTCTTCCGCAACGACTTCGACAACTTCTTCGATCTTTCCGCTTTCACGTTTCGGATCGAGCAGAGCACTCAACTCTTCGACGGCCGCTTTCGATATTAAAAGTTTTTCGTGATATATGATGTCGTAAATATTGAGCCCAAAGCTGTTAGTCACCTTCGTCTTTTCGACATTTCGCGACGAGAGGATCAAATTCAGATTGTCCAACGAATCGACTATCAGAGTCTTTGTCGGCTTTTTCTTATTTTCCGAAAGGCCGAGTGACGCAATCGCCCCGAGAAACTCACTTGTCTTAGGATTCTTAAACTCGAATCCGTCAATGATTATCAAATTACCTTCGCGAAGCCTCTCAGAAAGTGCCGAACGCAACGCTCCGCGCCGCATTTTCTTTGGCATCTGGTACGACCAGTCACGCGGCTGCGGGCCGTGGACGTTACCGCCGCCCTTCCACAAAGGCGACCGGATCGACGCGATACGCGCCCGGCCCGTTCCCTTTTGCTTCCACAGCTTACGGCCCGACCCCGAAACATTTCCGCGAGTTTTCGTCGCCGAAGTCCCCTGCCGTCCGTTGGCCTGGTAATTCATCACAGCCGAGTGAATCAAAGCTTCATTCAATTCAACGCCAAATACGGCGTCGAGAAGCTCCACATCACCGACCTCTTTATTCTTCAAATTGCGAACCTTTACGGTAGGCATAATCTTCTCACTCCGTTCGAGTTTCAAGTTTCGGGTTCCAAGTTTCGAGTCAAAAACTCGGAACTCGGAACTTTGAACTCGGAACTACTAAGCTTTCTTCACAACTACAAGTCCACCATTCGGCCCCGGCACAGCGCCGCGGACCATTAAAAGATTGTTTTCAACATCGACTCGCGCTACGGTCAGATTTTGAACCGTTACGCGGGCGTCACCCATGTGACCCGACGAACGCGTTCCCTTAATAACACGCGAGGGATACGCCGACTGACCAATAGATCCTGGCTCACGAACATTCATCGAACCATGCGATTCGGGACCACGTTGGAAGTTGTGGCGTTTGATCGTGCCGGCAAAACCGCGACCTTTTGACTTGCCGACAACATCGATCTTGTCGCCATCGGCAAACAAATCGACCTTGATCTGGTCGCCAACTGACGCATCAGGCTCGTCGATCATTCTGATTTCCTTCAAAATCCTGGTCGGCGGCAAACCGCCGCCGGTCTTTTCAAAGTGTCCGCGAAGCGGTTTCGTTACGTTCTTCAAACGAATGGGTTTATCTTCAACAAGCCCAAGCTGCACGGCGTTGTAACCGTCACGCCCAGCCGCGCTCTTGGTCTGCACGACAACGCACGGCCCCGCTTTGATGACCGTTACCGGGGTAACCGTGCCATCGTCCGCAAAAAGCTGCGTCATTCCCATTTTTCTACCAATGATTCCGCTAATCATATTTTATGGCCGACAAACTTCAGTTTGTCGCCCCTCAACAAACTAAAGTTTGTTGGACTTAGTTCTTCCCAAACGCCTTGATCTCTACATCAACACCGGCCGGCAGATCGAGTTTCATCAACGCGTCCACTGTTTCAGCGGTCGGATCGAGAATGTCCATCAAACGTTTGTGCGTCCTAATCTCGAACTGCTCACGCGATTTTTTGTCGACATGCGGCGACCGGAGAACCGTCCATTTATTCTTGATGGTCGGTAGAGGAATCGGCCCCGCGATCCGTGCTCCCGTTCTTTTCGCCGTCTCCACGATCTCGGCTGTGGATTGATCCAAAACACGGTGATCGTAGGCCTTTAACTTGATGCGAATCTTTTCGTTTAACATATCTTTCTCAGCAATTAGCAATAAGCGATTGGCAATAAGCAAGATTTAGCTTATCGCTTATCGCTTATCGCTTCCCAGCTATTCAACTACTTCCGAAACCGTTCCCGCTCCGACCGTTCGGCCGCCTTCGCGGATGGCGAAGCGTAATCCCTTTTCCATCGCGATCGGGGCGATCAGTTCGATCTCCATCTGGATGTTGTCGCCCGGCATGACCATTTCGACTCCTGTCGGCAGGTGTGCGACACCGGTCACGTCCGTTGTTCTG
>JANPCJ010000032.1:0-17378 GCA_031430895.1 Chloracidobacterium sp.
ATTAGGGCATGCACTCACCTCGTTAGGGCAGTCCTTTTTCTAATTGGGGCATGCACTCACCTCGTTAGGGCAGTCCTTTTTCTAATTAGGGCATGTACTTGCCTCGTTAGGGCAGTCCTTTTTCTATTAGGGCATGCACTCATCTCGTTAGGGCAGTCCTTTTTCTAATTAGGGCATGTACTTGCCTCGTTAGGGCAGTCCTTTTTCTATTTAGGCCATGCACTTTCCTCGTTAGGGCAGTCTTTTTCCTCGTTAGTACAGTCCTTTTCTCGTTAGGACAGCATTAGGAACGTGGATCGATCCAGCGGTCGTACCAAAGACTGAGATTTAACAGCGCCCACAGATGAAAGCTCCAGTCGTAGGAGCCGCGTTTATGTTCGTCGATCATCCGCCGAACAAAATCGTAGTCCAGAAACTGCCGCTTGACCATCGCGGAACCGAAAACATGCTCGTCGAATGAGGCAGCCAGGTTCGAGCGAAACCATTCGCGGATCGGGGCGCCAAAACCGCGCTTCGGGGCAAAAAGCAGATCGGCGGGCAGCACCTGTTCGAGAGCCCGCTTTAGAATGTACTTGCCCGTTTTGCCCGAAACCTTGAATTCGCGCGGAATTCCGGCGGCGTATTCAACAAGGTGATGATCGAGAAAAGGCACGCGGGCCTCGACCGAATTTGCCATCGTAATCTTGTCGATACGCGTCAAAAGCAGCTCGGGCAGCCGCAGTTTTAGCTCGACGTAGATCATTTCCGACAGAAAATCAGGTGCCCGGCCGTTTGCTTGAAATGCGTGAAGATATTTATTGATGACCGTGAGCGAAGACCGCCCGTCGAGTCTTTCCAGCAATTGCCGCGACAGTACCTGCTGTTTCAACGCTTCGTCATAAACGATGGCGGCTCCCCAGAAAAGCGGCTCGCTGGCCGCGAACCTCCTTGCCATTTCGAGCGCCATCCGGCGTGATCCGGCAGCGCGCAGAATCGGTTTTGCTATGGCCCCGAAAGCGCGTCGCACCATCACAGGAGTTTGCCGTGCGCGGTTCCAGAGTTTTTCATGGATTCTCAGGTAACTCACGTATTTATCATAACCGCTAAAAATCTCGTCCGCGCCTTCGCCGGTCTGGACGACGGTCGTGCCGGATTCGCGGGCGAGTTTTGACAGGTAATAAAGCGGAACACAAACCGGGACGGCCAGCGGAACATCGAGATAGAAAAGCAGCTCGGGCAGAAAATCGGCCAGCTCTTTTTCGCCGATGATAACTTCGTGATGATTGGTCGCGAACATCCGCGCGACGCGGCGGGCCGATTCGAGCTCGTTTAGATATTCGTGATCTTCAAACCCGACGGTGAAGGTATCGACCGGCCGATCCATCAATTCTGACATCAGCGCGACATTCGCGCTCGAATCGACGCCGCCCGAGAGAAAAACGCCAAACGGAACGTCGGACATCATCCGCTTTTTGATCGACGCCCTGAGAAGCCGCAGAATCTCATCCATGTGCTCAGCTTCCGAACGCGGCGTGAGGTCTTGCGGCGGCAATGCATCCCAGTATTGCTCTATTTTGACGTCGCCATTTTTGTTGATAATCAGACGGTGGCCGGCCGGTAGTTTCTGAATGTCCTTAAACAGCGTCTGCGGCGCGGGCGTTGTCAAAAACGTCAGATAATCGTTTAGGGCCGTCTCATCCACTTCGCGCTCGACCGCCGGGTGAGCAAGAATCGCCTTGATCTCGGACGCAAAAATGATGCGGCCGTCCCTGATGTAAAAATAAAGCGGCTTTACGCCGAGACGGTCGCGATACAGGGAAAGCTCTTCGCGCCCCTCATCCCACAACGCGATCGCAAAATCGCCTTCGATCTCATCTACAAAATCCACGCCACGCTCCTCGTAGAGGTGAATTATCGTCTCGGAATCCGTTTTGGAGCGGTAAACATGGCCGCGTTTTTCAAGATCGGGCCTCAGTTGCTGATGATTGTATATCTCGCCATTAAATACGAGCCAAATGTTTCGCGATTCGCATCCCGTCATCGGCTGATGACCGGCGGCGGAAAGGTCGATGATAGAAAGCCGCCGAAATCCAAACCCGCCGCGCCCGCCGTCAAAAAGATGCGCACCCGTGTCGTCCGGCCCGCGATGCGGCATCGTATCGCGCATCGCTTCGATGAGCGGCAGCGTCATGCGGCTCTCGCTCATTCCATATTCCCAAATGCCGGTAATGCCGCACATATTTATTTCAGGTCGATTCGCGGGCTTTCGCCCGATGCTGACGGCACGAGCATAAACATGGCGGTGAAAGGGGCTTTCGCTCGCACATCCCACTTCAATATCTTCGACTCTTCTTTGTGACCGTAGTTTCGCGAGACGCAGGCTTGCAGCAATTCCATCGGCGAGTCGATACCGGATGTCCGGATATAGAGACTTCGCCCGTCGTCGTCGATTAACTGGACGGTGTTTTTATCAATCTCCTCGCATTTTATCCCCGGCGCGAGATGAAAGCGAAAACTGAATTCATGCTCACCCGTCCCGTCAAGCAAGTCCTCGATTATCCAAGATCGTTCCGCCTTATTGAATTCAACCGTGCGTTTGTGGCGAACCGCATTTGGCAGACGCATATAGCCAAAATGCTCGGCCTCGATCCGGTCGGCTTCAGGCGTCGACTTCCATGACATTACCTTTGGCCGGGCTTCGTTGCCGATGATAAAGGGCAGGTTCTCATCGGTCGTATTCTGTTCCAAACCATCGACCATCACGGTCGAATGATAACCGGTCGAGCGGAAAAGTTGGCGCTTCGCGCGGTCAAGATTGTAAACATAGCTCCCCGGATCGACGATAAAGGGCCGGCCAAACGCCGACACCTCGATGCTCAATGCGTCGTTATGAGCGTGGGAACCGCGGCCCTTTACGCCGCAATCGTTTGCGTTAAAATGCAAATAAAGATCATCATCGCGTAAAACATATGAACCCGCATCGGGAAAGGCGGCCGAAGGAGTGGAGACTTTGCGAATCGCCAAATGTCCATGAGTTTTGACGCCTTTCTCGCCCATTATCCAAAGAAGCTCGGGCGTTAGTAAACCCGCTTCTTTGAATTCCTGCCGGTTGAAGACGACGGCCCCGATACCGAGCAAATACGCCGCGTCGTCCGCGTCACGCCTGACGAGCGGGATGATTTGCGAACCATCGGCATCGCCGATTAGCGGCGCCCGACCGTCTGGTCTCATAACGCCGTGGATGTACGTCAGCATTTTCGCTAGCGAGTTCC
This sequence comes from Chloracidobacterium sp., assembly GCA_031430895.1. GTDB lineage: Bacteria > Acidobacteriota > Blastocatellia > Pyrinomonadales > Pyrinomonadaceae > OLB17. The sequence goes on from JANPCJ010000032.1 coordinate 3,252, forward strand.
AATACTTTCTGTCAATTTCGATGCCGTTCCGGTCCGCCAACAGAAAAGAATACAGCAGCATCTCAGTCACAAACTTGTGATAGCCGGTCGAGGCCTCAAAATCGGAGCCGTCGGGCGATATCTGCTTATCCATCTCGCCCAGCATTTCGCCGAGGCCGAATTCGCGCCATTCTTTTGCCTTCTCAAGTTCCGGCAGAAAAGTGCCGATCCAAAAAAGGCCGACAACATTCGAAAGGTAATGGTTGCTGGTGGATATGTAAGAAAATTCGTTGTTATCGAGGATAAAGCGGCCGTGCCCGTCGAATAGCTGAAGTATCGTTCTCAGCCTCGTTTCCGTGCAGGCATTTGCCCCGCGAAAAATGTCGAAAGCGGCGAGTAAGTTGATCGCGCGAAGGGCGACTTCCATCGCCGAGTTCCAATTCGCGCCGCGGCCATACGGATTTTGCAGCATCCATTCATCGATATGAGAGAAAAAGGTTTCGGCGTATTTCTCGTCACTTGTTATGGCAAACGCCTGTGCGAGGGTGACCGCGTGGCCTAAACGATTCAGATCCCACAAGACCCGGATGTCTGAGCCATCGTCCTGAAAAACCCTGACATCCGCGTGATAATCGAGGCCCCAGTCTTTGTTACCGAGCGGATCGCGGCGCCAGACATTTTCACCATCGAACTTCAAACCCGTAAACCCCGCCAGGTCCCACCGGAAGTCGTTTACAATTCCATCCGCCGACTCGATAAGCCGTGCCGTTTCATTTGGGAAGTGGACGACGTGTTTTGACATGTCCTCATTTGGGAAAAATGTTGACGGTTTTTGTTGGAAATGGTGGAGCAATTCAGCGGGCGTGAGCATCCCGAACCGTGCCGAGAGGCTCGCCGGCGTCATGGCGAGTTTGTCGAGATTCGCGCGCTCTTTCAACCGTTTCCCTGCCACGCGCCTGCGCCTGAGGACCTCGGTCGGCAGTTTAAAAAACGGCACGTTACCGCGGAAAATCGTCGTGACTTTGCTGAGAATACTCATTACAGAAGGACTCTTTTGGCAAAATGTCAGTATAAAGAAAATGTTTGCGGGGCGCGACTGGGCGGCATGCAACTCGCGGCCGTTTAGACTAATCAAACCCGCTTAAAAAGCAGGCAGTTTTTTCTTGCTTTCAGTAGCGAAAAATCTATAATCGCATCATGTGTTGGCACCTAATCAAATGAAGAGATTTATTTCCGCTCTTGTCTTTTGTTCGCTGTTTCTTGTCCTGTTGTCACTATTCCTATTTCCGCCGGTCGAGGCAAAGGACAACCCGCTGTTGACGCTGCTGAATATGCCGGCCCCGGCGCCGCCAAATCCGTTGGCCAACAGATTTCGTGGCCGCGATCAGGCTTTTTACCGCACGAGCAAGCCGCCGAGGGACGACGCGCCGCTCGAGGAATTGCTCGACTATTGGAACCATCAGTCCAATTCGGAACAAAAATTGCACTACAGTCCCGAGCCGTCCGACGCCGTCCGGGAACGTCTCATGAGGGAGATCGGAAAGAATCCCAAACTGCTTCCGAATTATTTGAACATTTTTAAGGGTGACGCAAAGGCCATCGATTTTGTAAAGGAAATCTACGACCGCGAATCATCGGGCGGAGTTTTTGAAAAAGAAGAGCGTCGAACGATAAAGCATTGGCTGACCTACAACAGCCCGTATTTTAGCGGCGATCTTGCTCGTCTGGCCGCCAATGCAACCGATACGGAAGGGTATGTTACAAATCAGGATGAGATACTTGCTCTTGCGCGGGTCGATTTTGAAAAGGTTCGGCCGATAATCGATCGCCTGAACGCCGATAACACGCTAAAAACCTCGCGGGTCCTTGCCACGTGGGCGTTGTATCGGCACGCGCTCGATGGCGGCTCGACGGGCGATGCCGACGGGTACCGCGAAGAGCTGAAAAAAATCGTCGCGGATAGGGATGCGCTTCCCGGAATGCGCGATCTCGCCCTCGACGCCCTCTCTTCGGAAAAGGAATGGGGCGGGCGTGACGAGTGGTATTTCGGGCTGCTCGCGGATGAAACACTCGGTGAATTGAGGGTCAACGGGACTGTTCACACAGGTTTGACGACCCTAATCCAAATGTCGCCGGATGAAAAATATACGCAGAAGATGATCGAGTTAGCTCAGAGCGACAATCCGACGATCCGTTCCGCCGCCGTCAGAAATCTCGTGACGCGCCTGCAAACCGGTGGCCCCGAGGTTGTCCGCGCACTGTTGCCGTGGCTCGAAGACCCGAAATGGGCGACCGATTCCGACGGCTCGCGGCAGACTCTGATCTACAAGCTGGCGGAATACGACATGCCCGAGAGCGTTCCGGGTTTGATCAGGCTGTTGGACGAAAAGGCGACGAGGATTCCGGCAGCAGCAATGGCAAATGCGATGGCCAACGCGGCCAACGCGGCGGCGAATATGGTCCGTCCGCCTTCCAATTCGAATTCCAACCGCCCGGCGACACTCCTACATCTATCAAAAGTTGCCACCGAAGAATACTATCCGAACCGTTTTTTTGCAGTATCGGCGCTAAAGAAGCAGAAAGATCGGCGCGCCGTTAATGATCTTCGCCGGATTCTTCCCGAAAGCGAGGGGTACGAGCGCAGCATGGCGGTCGGCGCCATTCTGGCAAGCGGCGGCTTTTCCGTCGCCGAGCAGCTTGACGCTCTGGAAATCGCCGCCAAGGGCGTTCGCGAGCAGATGAATGCGGAAGACGCGGCCGAAACCGAGGCTGCAAATGCGGCTTTCGCGCCAGCCAACACCTGGGTTGACCCATTGACCTCCGCTAATCGTAAAACGGCCCCGACAGCCGCCGAGATCAAGGCGATGCTGGCCGAACAGTTGACTCAATCGACCGAGATAACCGATGAGCTGGCGCGCGGGATCGTTGACCGTATCGAGGTACTCGATCAAAAAGACAAACTAATGGCCGCCGCGTTTCGCAGAATGATTTTAAAATGGCAAAATTCGGTGATCAATATCTTGCTGCTTCGCGACGTGAAACGCGGGATCGCTGATTCCGACACGATAATCCGGCTCCTGGGACAGCGAAAAGATCTGCGCGAAAAACAGGCGTCCGATGTTGCTGATTTGCGCACCGGCAAACCGGCGGGAATCGGCATTGCAGCGTGTCTGCTTGAAGATAAACCGGATTACGACACGATTCTTGACGGCGGCGAGACGGACGCCAAGATCGCCCTGCTCGCCTGCGCTCGCCTGATCCGCGCGCCGCTTTCGGTTCAAAAAGTGGCCGAGAATTTAAAAACTCAATCGGCGTTGCTCACGATCGCCGCAGAGCGTTATCTCGAATCCGAAGATTCCCCGGCGGCCCGCGCAATTGTCCTTTCCCGCCATCCGAACGAGGCGAAAATTCTCGGCTCCACGTCCGCCTTCTTTGTCGAGGGCAAGGACACCGTTACGAGCGAGTATCTGTACGCGCTTTATCAAAGCCTCGGAAATGAATCGCTTTACAACGGCTGGTATGGCAGCGGCAATGACGGCGATCTGCAGGCGACTGCGAAGCGGCTTCAGGAAGAGGTTAAAAAGGACGGCGAACTGCGTGGCGTTTACTCGTATGACAGCAATTACGTCCGTATTTACAAAGACCGCGTCGTTTTTAGCTGGGACGAGGACGATTCGCGTTATCGAGAAAGGCCGCTGTCAAAATATGAATTCGATGAGATCACATCGTACATACAGTCCAACCGGGCCGACGAGCTGCCGCCGTTTCTGTCATGCGGCGGCGAGTATTGCGAGGCAAAAGAGCTGGTGATGCTCGGCAAAAATGGCGGGCGGCGGGTCTATATGAATGGCGACCCCGCCGAATTTTTTGCCGGTCTCGACAAATACTTTGCCGGTCTCAAACAGTCACCGGCGACGCTCAAATACGGGATGAGCCGTGAGATTCCCGGTTTAGAGATCGTCATGGCGTCGGACGAACTGCACGCCGAAACGGTCTGGAAAGAAGGCGGCGATCTGCGAATAGCCGCGAGCCTGGCGGACATCCGGAAAAAGGTCAAGGCCGACGTTGAAAATGTCGACGAGGAAGATGAAAGCCCGCCAAATTATGAAGAGATCGAGGCCATGAAGACCGCAATGCGGAATAAACGCCGTTATGAGGGGTTTTCCTGGTACAAGATTGTAAACAGCGCCGTTGATGGCGTCGTCTCTCAGCCTCCCGACGTCGAATTTCTTCCGTTTATGGATGGCCTCGGGATTCCGCCGGGAGACGAGCAATGGAAGGCACGCGTCGCCGGATTCGAACTGCGCTCGTCCGCCGACGGCCTGTTTAAGGTGGTTCGCGGCAAAATGGTAAAACTCCGCACCGGTGATTATAAAAAACCGGTCGTCACCCCAAGCGGGCGGTGGGCCGTCGTTGCCAAGGCCGACCCCGAAGTAGGACAGCGGATCATGCGCGTCGACCTGACGACAAATCGTGAATACCCGGTCGCCATTGAGGGCTACGGACAATGGTTCGCATCCGCTTATCTGCCGTCGTTAAATAGAATTCTTATCGCACGCGACGACAGCTATGGTTATGACGAATACGGCGAATACGCGGAAGACGATACAACGCCCGCCGACGCGGACCCGGATGCGATGATGCTTGTTGACCCCGCGACCGGAGTCTTGACACCCGCGGCAGGAGAATTTCGCCCGCTCGATCAGCAAACATTCCGCCCGCTGCAAAAAACGGCAAAGCCCGGCGAATATTGGGCGGCGATGCCCGGCGGTGAAAAAAATGAAACGCAGGTTGGCACTTACGATACAAAAACTTTTACTTTCAGACTTGTGCGGCGCGTCCCAAAGATCAGGTTTAACAGCATGGATATGTGGGTCGATGAGACCGAAAACAAAATCTATTTTGTGTATCGGGGACATTTGCTGACATTGCCGTTGAGCAACAAGTAAGACGGGCGCCTCTGGGCGTTAGTTCTTCGTTATATCTATCTGCCACCCTCCTCGCTGGCTTGCGAAATAAGGCAAAGATGTGTCTAATAGTTGTTTGCCCTCAGCGGCAAGATTTCAGCCGAAAGGAGGTGAGCAAATAAATGGCATATATTAACGTAAACAATAACGAATCGATCGAATCAGCCCTGCGGCGGTTCAAGCGAAAGGTTATCAGCGAAGAGATCATAAAAGATCTAAAAAGACACGCTCATTTCATACCTCCCGGTCAAAAAGCAAAGCTAAAATCGGTCAACGCCCGCAAGCGTAACCGCCGGCGCTTCCGCCAGCAGCGTCCGATGGGCGGCGGCACCGGCACCGGTACTGGCCCCGCGCGTCCGCCGATGGGACAGAATAGGTAGTTAATAACGAAAAGTTAGGAGTGAAAAGGTGTGATAATGAGAAGATCATTCGCCTTTTCATTTTTTTTATAACGGGCTTAGTGAACTTTGTGTCTTCTTTTTGTGTCTCTTGTGTTTAAAACGAATTAACACAAAAACCGCAAAGAGAAGACACAAAGTTCACAAAGAAGATGAAATCTGAAAAACCACGCATTCTAATCACAAACGACGACGGCTACAATGCCGACGGAATATTGGCCTTGGAAGAGGGCTTGAGCGAGCTCGGCGATGTTTATGTCGTCGCACCCGAAACTGAGATGAGCGGTGCCTCGCACAGCCTGACGCTGGCCCGACCGCTTAGGATACGGCAAATCGATGAGCGGCATTGGACGGTGGACGGCACACCGACCGATTGTGTCACGCTGGCTTTGAATCAGATTCTGCCGCCAGGCGAAAGGCCGCATATCTGTTGTTCCGGCATCAATCATGGTGCGAACTTAGGCGACGACGCGACATATTCTGGCACGGTCGCCGGTGCGTTGGAGTCGACGATTCTTGGTGTTCCGGGCATCGCATTCAGCCTGACGGTTTACACGAACCCGGATTTCACGGAGTCGGTAAAGATCGCAAAAGACATTACGAGAAAAGCCCTCGCCGAGGGCATTCCTGAATGGACGCTGCTAAATGTTAATATTCCAAAAGGCGTCCCCACCGGCATTCGCATCACAAAACAAGGTTTTAAGAGCGCACGGCCCGTCATCAGTGAGCATATCGACCCGCGCGGAAAACTTTATTACTGGATCGGCGAGCTTCGCGAAGGTTTTCGGGCCGAAGGCGGTACGGATTTTGAAGCTATCCATGACGGCTTTGTCTCGGTCACGCCGATGCGGAGCGATCTGACAAATCATGCGGCTGTCGAAACCCTTCAAGGTTGGAATACATGAACCCCGCGCCACGTCCAAATCTGATCGACGAAATGACCATGCAGCGGCTGGCGATGGTCGACTGGCTTCGCGGTCATTACAAGATTGCGGATGAGCGTGTGCTCGAGGTGATGGGCGTTTTGCCGAGGCATTTGTTTGTTCCCCAGGCGATAAAATCTCAGGCCTACAAAGATAACGCACTGCCGATATCGGGCGGCCAGACGATCTCGCAGCCGTTTATCGTGGCCCGAATGACCGAGCTTTTGGAATTGACCGGACAGGAAAAGGTTTTGGAAATTGGAGCGGGTTCCGGCTACCAAACGGCGGTCCTTGCGTCGCTCGCCCGTAAGATTTTCGCGATCGAAAGACTGTCAAACCTGGCCGACGAAGCAAAACGCCGCATGGCGTCGCTCGGTATCAGAAACGTCACCCTCAAAGCCGCCGATGGGACCACGGGCTGGGACACTTACAAACCCTTTGACGCGATCCTGGTCGCCGCGGGCGGGCCCGGCATTCCAGAGCCGCTCGTCGACCAGCTCAAGATAGGCGGTAAACTTGTAATCCCGGTTGGCAAAGACCGGCAGAAGCAACATCTGGTACGTGTGACGAGAACCGAGGTCGGACACAAAAAAGAGGATTTCGGGCCCTGCGCATTTGTGCCTTTGATCGGCGAACACGGCTGGGACGCGGCGGGGCACGAAGGTTGACCTTGATGAATTCGGAATAGCTGATAGCTGAAAGCTGATAATCGCGATTTTTGGCTATCCGCTATCAGTTATCAGCTATTTCGAAACAAATCGTTGTATGGAAACAATTATAGATTTTCTGATCCAGGTAAAGGATTTCCTCAATCCTAAGTTCTTGATCGATTACATGCTAAATCTGCTCGGCGTGTATGTATATTTCGGGCTTTGGTTTGTGATTTTTGCCGAGACTGGTCTGGCGGTTGGGTTTTTTCTGCCGGGCGATTCGCTGCTTGTCGTTTCGGGGTTGTTTGCGGCGGCCGGAAAGCTGAATGTCGGATTGGTCATGCTCGCGTTTTTCCTTGGGTCGGTGATCGGTGACAGCACGGGTTACTGGACTGGACGGGTTATGGGGAAGACCCTCTTTAACCGCGAATCTTCGTGGATATTTAAACCGAGCCGAGTCGAAAAAGCAAAAGTTTTTTTTGAAAAATTCGGGCCTAAAACCGTGATCCTGGCGAGATTTGTGCCAATTGTGCGCACATTTGCGCCGATCGTAATTGGAGCGTCCGAGATGCCGTATTCGCGGTTCTTGCCTTACAGCATTGCCGGCGGGCTGCTATGGATTTGCAGCATGGTTTTGGCGGGATATTTCCTGGGCGGCGTGATCGAAAATGCCCTCGGCATCCGCCTTGAAGATCATATCGAAAAAGTCGTTATCGTTGTCGTGTTTCTGTCGCTGCTGCCGCCGATCATCGAATTTCTAAAACATCGGTTTAGCAAGAAAAGCGAAATTGTGGAGGATGCGGTCGAAGTTGTAGATGACGACGGCCGGACGACGTAGTTTTCTGAGTTCCAACTTTAGTCGGCCACACTCCGTGTTCCCGACCGCCGCCTGAAGGCGGGACTCAAAACGAGTTTGACTTACCTCATTGTGTAACCTACACTGATTAACTTGATGACGGGGCGTAGCGCAGTCTGGTAGCGCGCACGGTTCGGGACCGTGAGGTCGGAGGTTCGAATCCTCTCGCCCCGACCATATAAAAAGGCGGCTTGGATCACTCCAGGCCGCCTTTGCCGTTTCACCTTAGCCGCCAATTTAGAACTTGTACCGGAACTGCGCGGCAAAACTTCGCCCCGTTCCGTCTATTCCCCAGCTCGGGTTACGATAGAACTGGTCCAAAATATTCTCGAAAGCCCAGAAGATGCCTGCCCTTTCGTTGATCGTAACGCCGCCCCGGATATTGGCCAAGCCGTAGCCCGGCAATCCGGTAAACAATGGCCGCGACGGAAAACCAGGCCCAAGCACCCGGGTCAGGACCTGCGTGATATTCTCACCCGTTGGCCGCAGGGTGTAAGTGGTTACGTTTGCGTTACAGGTTCCCGCCGCATTAAATGTGAGGCCAGCCACACATGCTCCTCGACGGAAATAATTCTCGACCTGAGCGCGCGTTCGAGTAGCTCCTGTGCGCCTATCAGAAATATCCAGGCTCGAAAGGCGATCCTGGCGAGCGGCAAGGGTCGCATAGGGCTCGATCCAGAATCCACCGCGAGTATACCGCAATGAGAGAAATCCGGTTGGTGGCGGCGTTCCTCCCTCTATATTCGGCGGCCGACCGGAGTCCTTGTCGGCGGCATGGATGTAAGTGAAATTGCCCTTGAAGACGAGATCGCTGCGTAGTTTCGCCTCGGCCTCGTACTCGACGCCCCAAATTCGGGCTGACGTAAAGTTTGAACGAACCAACACCGGCACCGTCGCAGCAGCCACAAACACTACGCCGCTTGGCAATTGATTCGTGATCGCCTGTCCGGCTATTAAGGTGCCAACAGCTCCTGACGGAAGGATCAACGCCTGCTTGGTAATGGCATCGACAATGTCGATGTTAAAAATTGTCAACTCAGTATCGAGTCGCTTGTGCTGATACCGCAGGCTGACGTCATAGCTGTTGCTAAACTCGGACTGCTGTTTCTGTACGTTCAGCCCGGTCGAGACGGCATCGACGCCCGCAGTCGTGCCGATTCGGCCATTTAGAGCATTTGCGGTAATGTGATCGACCTCAAAGCCGTCACCCGTTAGGCCGAGGGTTCCAAGATCGGTCGAACTCGGATAACGAAAGCCGCGACCGTAATTAAAAGCGATGCGAAATTCTTTTGACGCCCGCACCACGGCCCCAATGCGACCGGACCAGTCGGCGGTCGTCAGTTCGTCATCGCTCCACAACGGCCGGCCGCCGACCAGAGGTGAATCAACCGCCCGAACCCTGTACCTCATTCCGCTATACCTCAGCGCACCCGTGATACGCAGGCGCTCAGGGATCGCGTCCCATTGGTCCTGTACGTAGACGCCGCCCGAATTAAAGCGCGCTTCGTCTGGAACACGCGGGCGGGAAAGAGTAACGGTATTCGCAACCGGGTTGAAAATGTAAGCCGGAGAATTTAGTTTCTCGGCATAAAAATCACCGCCAATGAGCAAAGTGTTGTTTCGGCCAAGCTGCTTGTCGAGGAAAAAGCTTGCTCCGTAAGTTGTTGTCCGCTCATATTGGTGGGTAATATCGCCAAAGGGATTGCCCTGGCCACCCTGATTTACACGCTCTTCGCGCTGGCTGTTGTAAGACCCGGTGAACGAACCGCTGTCGAACCAGCCAAAACCCTGTTTTACGTACCGAAGATAGCCAAAATCGAGCATCAAGTTTCGAAGATCGGCGATCAAGTTGCCATCACCGCCAAGCATCTGGTCAAATCTCTTACCGTCATCCTGATTGCTCCGCTGGTAATGAAAGATAAGTTGCTGATCCGAGCGTGGATTGTAATTAAGCCGAACGCCGCCGCCGTACTGCTGAAAACCGGTGTCCGGACTTCGGTCATAAAGGACCGTCGAAGGCAAGCCGAGGAAGCGCGTAATCGCCGAATGCGAATCAAGGCCGTCGGCTGTGCGAACATCGCCGATTCGGCGACCGGCAAGGCTGACGTAACCGCCGAATTTGCGGGTGCCGTAGCTTACAAGTCCGGCTCCGCCAAAGCCATGATCGGATGAACCAAACCCGGAAGAAAAATCCCCATGCCATTCGCCCTCGCGATTGCCATATACTGGCGATCGCGTGATCAAATTGACCGTGCCCGAGAGCGAATCCGATCCATATTGTGCACCATTCGGCCCTCGCAGAACCTCTATCGCCTGCAAGTTTGTGGGCTCGTTGAGATTAAAAAAGGTGTTGATCCCCCCGCGTTGGCCGGCATGTGTGAACCGAACGCCGTCGACAAAATTCACTACGTTCTTGCCGGTAAGTCCGCGAACGACAATTGCCCCGATGGTCGGACTCGTTCGCTGCATGTTAAGGCCGGCTTCTTCCTCGCCCGCCTGTGCAAGTACCGAGGTCGCCCGTTCGAGGATAGCCTCCGTTCCAATAATACTGACCGCCTGAGGCACATTTCGTATCTCTTCTGAGCGACCCACTTCGGCGCTAATCGTAACCCGGCTCTCGCCAATGGCCAGGCTCACGGCCAGTTCCTGGTTTCCGGCGGCTGCAACCTGAACATTCTGTTCGCCGATCGCGAAGCCTTTGGCCACGACGCGTAACGTATACGCGCCGGCGCTTAATCCGTCGAATCTAAAGGCTCCTACGGAATCAGTAGTTGTCGTCAATGCGCCGCGGGCCTGTTTCAGCGTCACGCTGGCTCCGGAAACGACGTCGCCATTTTGATCTTTTACGGTTCCGGTCAAACTCTGAGCCGCAGCCTGGCCAACCGTCATCGACGCGCAACCAAGAATGAGGAGTGAAAACAACGCAATTTTCTTCATATTTGGGGTGAGGCAGTCGCCCTCGCGTGGTGCAGATACACCAAATCGTATATCATGCCGACGATTTCGTGTATCTCGGCACAAGCCGACAACCGAAAAACGGTCGTCAACGCGAACGTCTCTTGATTCCCTTATTGCTGAGATTACGAGCGGGTTGTCCGTGCCGAACAAACATCAGTACACGTGAAGCAAACTCGATCTAACCAGTTATTCAAAAACCGTGCCAGAGGCCTAGATGTAGCAGCCGTGCGTAAAGAACGTGCGGCTATTCAGTCGGTTTGGTAAGTGGCGACGCTGGTCGGCGTTTCGAAACATCTCACTTTGTACACTTTCACGCGTTCGTCGGCTAGACGACTGTTGAGATACTCAACAAAATATCGGGCGATATTCTCAGCCGATGGATTAAGCTCCTCGTCAAACGGCGGCAGCTCGTTCAGGTTTCGGTGGTCAAGATACTTTACGATCTCATCCGCCGCCGATTTCAGATCGCCAAAATCTATCAGCAGTCCGATATTGTTCAATTCCTCGCCGCGGGCAAAGATCTCTATCTTATAATTATGCCCGTGCAAATTCTCACACTTTCCCTTATAGCCACGCAGCTGGTGCGCGCTACTGAAATTGCGTTCGATCATTACTCCAAAAAATGCTGGCATAAAATCGGGGCAGTCTCATCTCAAACCACTCTTCTAGTATCCCGCAATTCTAGCGAGCGAACAACCATTGAACGAGCAGTGCGCCACCATGCCATAGCGTGATGAAGATAAATGGCAACGGAAAAGCCGCGATGAGTAAACCAAGATACTTGACCGAGAATCGTAGCCACAAGTCACATTTCTTTTCCAGAGATTTGTTGTTTTTGAATAAATCCTCAATTCGTTCGACGACCCAGAGCAACCCGGCGAACGGCATCATCGCGGCACCGATTGCCAACACCCACCCAACGACCATATTTAGGTTCACATAAACGGTGGGTTGGATTTCGGTTATTGCGATAAATGTCTGTACCGTTAATGACACAACTTTTACGACCAGATCAATTAATCCCGGGAAGACGACGAGGATAAAGAAATTATAGAATGCCGCTACCTCCCGGTAAGGGGCTTCATATGAACGCCATGCCGACAGCATATTTTCAAATCGGGTGACCACATCATTGACCCAGTTTGTAAAATCCGTTGCACATTGACCGCAAACGGCGACGAGCACAACCAGAGCGATGATCGCCATCAAGCAGCCACCTCCAGAGGGCCCATCGTCCGAAATCCTACCTTTGTGGACGCCCCATTCGTCATATATATGCTTATCACTCATTGCACGATACCTCCATTAACCTATTGATTTTGCAAACGCATTCGAGACCATTATTGACAACGCCAAGCTAAACTAGGGCTCAATGCTTCCCAAGACCTGCGCAAAGAGATTTGAAAGCCTGGCTTTGTAATACGGAGTGAGGGGCGTCAACCTATTGAAAACGTCAGCGTAGAAGCCGCCTACTAAAAGGAATTTGTCCTGGGACAGTCGAAGCAGTCTTATCTCGTAGTGATTGGCCCGATCGGATTTGCCCGTGCCAACGAGATCATAAAACGGCAGTCCGCGATGGGTCCCCTTTGACGGTGGTCCGAAAAAGTAGTTTCCCGTTTGAGGAAAGTTAGCAACGGCTTTCTGTTGCGCTTGCTCAAACGAAGCCGCGTCAACGATCTCAGAGAACACGGATACACAAAAACAGTCTTCGGCCGCCCTCAGACTTCGAGGCGAGTTGTTTTCTACTCTCCCTATCCCGTTCGGAAAACTCATCTTTATACGACGGTTGCCGTCCAAAAGCTCGTACATTCTGGCGGGGAGGATACGGAACGATTCGAAGAACCTCGTTTTGTCGGCAGCTGAGATGCTCCTGGCCGTGTCGATAGAGTTAGCATTTATCGCTAAAGAATACACGCGCGTCCCGGCAACGTAACTTCGAGTGAGAGTGATCCAACCATCAGCTTCCTGCCTAAGAAACTCGATACCGGGAATAGGGCCAAGCGAGACATTGCGCACTTCGCCAATGACCCGACCGTCACGAACCTCGCTTTGATAAAGCTCTCGAATTCCCTCTTGAGGAGAGTTGCCCTCGATCGGACAGGCAGCAAAAAGACCAGCCATATACAAGACTTGTCCGCCTCTGGTTCTCGCCATGTAAAGATCGTCACGAACTGCGGTCTGGTGCCCCAAAGCGGTAATGTATTTGCCAGGAGTCAATTCCGGCTTCGACGGCATCGCGACCGAGAAGCCAACATCATCAAAACTGTGAGTCTGCCAGCCGCCTGCCGCAGATTGAGCATTCAACGAAAACGGAAACGTCACCACTAATAAAAAAACGTACAGTGAAATCTTGCTTTTCATATCATTCCTCCTTTCGAAATGCCGCCCCTCCGCCTCCGCGAAAGGGCGGGCGAGTTAAGTTCAACAAAACACTAATCCGCAACTAGCGCCATGGATTGTAGTTTTGAAGGTTGCCCCAATTGTTCGAGCTGTCATAGCCGTAGCCACTGAACGAACCACTGTCGTTAGTATGGCCCCAGCCGCCATTTGAATAGCCGTAACCCATATATTTGCCTCCCTATCACTTCGAGATATCACGGGCACCTTCTGGAATACCCGTCTTGTGAGCGGCCGTCCGCTCGCAAACCAATTTAGTCGCCCCTGAAATACTCCAAACCAGATGGGTGACCGGGAAAGAATGCGTCGTTCGGATCAAACTCGCCACAGGCCAGACACGGCTGCGGGAAACATCCATGAGGCTTTGGTGCAAAACAAAAACAGCAAAATCTATATGAAAGCATTGATTTTGACCTCCTGACCCTGAATTTACGCCTCTGCGGCATAGAAATCACTGCGTTTTACCGTGCATCCGTAGGGTTATTTTTGGTAGGTTTTCTGCGGCTTTCTTCGCCTTTCGGCAAATACAAGGCGCATTTCGGGATTTTCAGTGGGAAATTTTTGTGCTAGAATGCGGGTAATTCCCGGTATGCCGCTAAAATCAACGAAAATCCAAATTGATGACCTATTCATAGATACCCGTGCTAGAGTCGTCATGCGCGGGGGCGACAATCTTGGAATTACGGGAAGGTCTTGGCAAATAATGCTTGCTTTCATTGAAGCCGGCGAAAATGGATTGACCAAAGACGAACTAATCGGAAAGATTTGGCAGGCTGGGAATAGTGCGGAGGAGAGCACCTACCGTAGGCCATTTGAACGCCTTCTATCCCTTTTGTCTCAAGAAAAGGACAGATATTTCTCAAAGAACGGGCAGGTGTGGTATATTAGAGAAAAGATTGAATTTCGGCCGGATTCGCTCCAGAATGTTAATGGAGACAATTACTCTAATTCGAACTTCGTTTCTCCAAACAGTGACTTCTTCGACTTTTTTGGTTTGTC
>JANPCJ010000033.1:0-4675 GCA_031430895.1 Chloracidobacterium sp.
CGGAAGGAACCCGGTCGCTATCGCTCGCGGTTCTGACAAGGCGGGAAGTACTTTTTACCAATCCGGAAGTACTTTTGGGGAGGTCGGAGATGGTTTTGGAGGAGGCGGGAGGAACCCGGTCGCTATCGCTCGCGGTTCTGACAAGGCGGGAAGTACTTTTGACCAACCCGGAAGTACTTTTGGCGAGTCGGGAAGTGCTTTTGGAGGAGGTGGGAGGAACCCGGTCGCTATTGCTCGCGGTTCTGACAAGGCCGGAAGCACTTTTGGGTGATGATCGGAAGCGGACAGCGTTCATTCACTTGAAAGGCAGAAGGATTTAGAGGGAAAAACTGGAGGAGAAAAGTTATGGCGAGTGATCGGGCGAGGAATGTGTTGGATATGTATGAGGCAGTGATCGCTTTTAACGGCGTGCATTCGGCGGAGTATGCGGCCCTACTGCCGGGTGCGGCGGCGGAGTTTGTGAGGATCGCGACGGCTCACGCGTCGCTCGAGGGCCATATTGCCGATCAGAGTTCGGGTGCGAGTTCGACGGCGGTGCAGGCCAAATCGCTGTTGAAGGCGGCCGCAGTCAGGCGGGAAAAGGAATTTCGACAAACGGCCATCGCATTGAAATACACAATTCCGGGACTCGACAAGAGCTTTAAGATGCCCTCTCACGGTGGGGATATGGAGGTCGTGGCGAGAGGGCGCGAGATGATCCAGGTCGCGGCGGACAACGCGGCGGCGTTTACCGCGTTCGGAATACCTCTGGCGAGGCGGACGGAACTTGCGGCCATACTCGACGATATCGAGGCCATGGGCCAGACAAAGGACGCCGCCGTGCAGGAAACGGTCGGAGCGACCGCCGGTATCGACCAGGAAATAGATGAGGGAATGGAGGCCGCTACGATAGCCGATGCGATGATGCGCAACTTCTATCGCGACGACCCCGTAACCCTCGCCCAATGGCGCACCGCGAGACACATCAAGACCGTGTCAAGCGGCGGCGGAACACCTACACCTCCTTAAGAGTTGAGAGTGAAGAGTGGAGAGTTGGGAGTTGAGAAGGTCGAGCGGGCCTTTTGCGATCCGGCGCCGCAAATCAACAACTCCGCGCCGGTTTTCCGCACTCGTGAGCAGGAAATGCGCGCTTCGGCGCAGGACTCTTGCAACGCATTGACGGACTCTCTCAACGCCGCGCCGGAAACGCGCAATCCTGCGCCGGACTGTCACACCCGCCCGACGGAAATGCACAATCGTGCGCCGGAAAAATTCAAACTGTCAATCTGCACGGTTTTACCGGGTTCGGCGAGAGAATTTCGTCAGAGTGGCGCCTTTATTCAAACTGCTACTTAAAGTCATCGAACGTCTGTCGGAGACTCTCAACTTCCGACCGAAGGCTCGAAACGTCCTCCTCAAGCTTTTCGATCCGCTCCGCGTCGGCCCCGCCATGTGCGCGGTGGGCCGTGACTGCCGCCGCGAAGGCCTCGACATCGATCTCGCCGCACAACAAATGCGCAAATCGTGCCTCTTTTTGTCCCGCCTGGCGTTCCAGCTTGATTATGAGCGGATCGTCGCGTCGGGACAAAGAATCAAGCGTTTCCTGCACTTCGCCGAGCCCCGAAAAATCGTAAAGACGTTCCGTTCGCCCCCGAAGCTCGCCCAGCGTCTGCGGCCCGCGGAGCATGAGCACACACATTATTGCGGTTTCCGGCGGCTCAAGCTCATACACGCTCGGCACCATGTGTTTGTATTTCGGCACACGGCTCGTGCTGCCGTAAAAGACATAAACCAGATTGCGGTCGCGCAGGTGTTCGAGGGCGTCGATCACCGTCTTTTCATCATAAGAGACGACCGGGTCGCGGTTGCTCTTTTGATTACACGCAGCCGTCAGGGCGTTTAATGTTTGGGGGTAATATTCCGGCGTCGTCAGTTGTTTTTCGACAAGCGAGCCGAGGATTCGGGCTTCAATTTCAGTCAGTATTTCGGGCATAGTTTCTAGTTTAACTCTACTAATCTACAATTAGACGCGTGGATATTCTAGTCGCCCGAACAGTCGAAGAGATAGAGCTGGCTTTTGAGAGGCTCCGGGCCGCGACGCGTCTCGGCTGCGACACCGAAACCTCGGGCTTTGGCGCGCGTCACGGCAAACTGTTCTCCGTCCAGTTTTCGGATGGAGAATTTAATGTTCTGGTTCCCATCAGTGAAGGTGTGCCCGTTGGCCGGCTTGCCGAAATTCTCACTGACAGCGCAATCGTAAAGATATTTCACAACGCCAAATTCGATCTCGAATTCTTGAATGAAAACGGATACGCGGTGGCAAACATTTTCGATACCATGATCGCGGAAAAGGTTTTAACACGCGGAGCAAACCAATCCGCCTCGCTCGCCGAGACGCTCTACCGCTATTTTGCCGTCGATCTCGACAAAACGCAGCGTACGAAATTTAGCCGAAATTGGGATGGTATCTGGACGGACGAATTGGTTGACTATGCTCTTTCAGATGTCGTTCATCTCCCGCGATTGATGGACGAGCAAACTGCCTGGCTCGGACGACTCGGGTTAGGTGCCGAATTTGAGAGTCTGCTACAAAGGATCGGAGTGTCAGCAGAGCGCACGTAAGTAAGGGCCACGACGTTTTTTCTTACCAACGATGATATGCCGGATGGCCTTCTTTGACGGCGACGAATGTACCACGGCACGTAGCGCAGACCTTCTCGTTGGCGATCAATTCCGCCTCGACGATGGCACGGTCGTCTTTCGACTCGACAACTCTCGCCCGCAGATGAATGAGCGCGTCGCTCGGCGTCGGACGCAACAGTTTAACGTGAAAATCCGCCGTAACGGTGCAATCAGGCTTGTCTTTGCCATCGCGTGTCATCAAGAAATACGCAGCTGCCCAATTTGAATGGCAATCGAGCAGAGCGCCGATTATCCCGCCATTCAGCATACCGGGAAACGCCTCATGATGCGGCTCCGCCCGCCACTCAGCGACCACTTCGTCGCTGTCCGGAAAGCTGTTGATATGCAGCCCTTTGTCGTTGGAAGGACCGCAGCCGAAGCAGATGCTGTTTGGCGAAAAGGTTTCTTGAAGCGACTTACGATTCATAATTCAAGATTCGCACGCGTCGCGATAAATTTCAATTTTCATTTCGGAATAGCTGAAAACTGATAGCTGATAGCCAAACCCAGAATTATCAGCTATCAGTTATCAGCTTTCAGCAATTCCGATTTCGCTTGCCCCTAACGGCAATAATATCGTAAATTAGTGTCGCTCCTTTCAACTTCAAACGGAGAAATTTATGTTGACGCTTCTCGCCGTTGTCTTTCTCGCATGGCTGGTTTTCGGATATTTTGCCTATGGCAAATGGGTCGCGCGGCAATTCAAGTTGTCGGACGAGAACGAGACTCCGGCGAATAAGGTCGATGACGGCGAGGATTTTGTCCCGACAAAGCCATTTTATCTCTTCGGCCAGCATTTCTCGGCGATTGCGGCCGCCGGGCCGATTGCCGGGCCGATCATCGCCTGCGTCGCGTTTGGCTGGCTGCCATGTCTCGTATGGATCGCGTTGGGCGTGGTCCTAATAGGCGCCGTTCATGATTTTAGCGCTCTTGCATCGTCTGTCAGGCATGGAGCGCAGTCTATCGCCGAGATAACTAAAGAGAAGCTCGGAATTGGCGCCGGGCGGGCGATGATGGGGTTTATCTGGATCGCTCTTATCTATGTAATTGTTGCGTTTACAGATATTACGGCTGGTACTTTTGTTTCGGGCGACGACGCGCTGGTGGGCGAGACGAGCTTTAATCCAGGCGGCGCCGTGGCGATTGCGAGCGTTATGTATCTGGGCCTTTCGATCATCCTGGGACTTGTTGAACGCTTTCTCAAACCACCGCTTTGGCTTGTTACCATTATCTTTGTGCCCGCGACCTTTGCTCTCTCGTACCTCGGAACGCAGTTTTCATACGTACTGAATTTTGGACATTTGAGCTGGTCGATCATGATTCTGATCTATTGCATTGTCGCGTCGCTCGTGCCGGTTTGGGCATTGCTTCAGCCGCGCGGTTATCTCGGCGGTTTTGTTCTCTACGCGGCAATTGCGGTTGGCGTCATCGGTGTTTTCTTTGGCGGATATTCGATCCAGCAGCCGGCGTTTAAATCGTTCGACGTGGGCGGAATGACGGGGATGCTTTTTCCGTTTTTGTTTGTGACCATTGCCTGCGGAGCTTGTTCCGGCTTTCATGGGCTGGTTTGTTCGGGTACGACATCAAAGCAGATCGATAAGGAATCGCACGTCCGCCCGGTCGGCTACGGGGCAATGCTGGCCGAGGGCTTTGTCGCGTTTATCGCGCTCGTCACGGTGATGATCGCCGCGAACGATATGCTCGTCGGGCCGGATGGCAAGGCCTTTCCCGCCGGCAAGATCTATGGCAACGGTATAGGCAATTTTCTGACGCTTGTGATCGGCAAGGAGAATCTGCAATTTGCAATCACCTTCGGCGCGATGGCGTTTTCGACTTTCGTTTTCGACACGCTCGATGTCTGCATGAGACTCGGCCGGTATATCGTGCAGGAAGTTTTTGGAATACCAGGCAAGATCGGAGCGGTGATCGGCACACTCGCGACTGTTCTGCCGCCATTCGTACTGATCTTTTTCGCGAAGCCCGGCTCATATCTCGATTTTTGGACGCTGTTTGG
>JANPCJ010000034.1:0-21608 GCA_031430895.1 Chloracidobacterium sp.
TTCGCAAAGAACATATGATAACTCCATTGGTGTCAGGGGCTTACAGCCTTAACTTGGCGCGAATGGGGCTTGCCCCCGCTCTTCGAACGACTTAGGTTGTCGCATAAGAGCGGGGGCAAGCCCGCCTTCCTGACTGCCCTAGCTAGGGTGAGTCTCTGGGTCGCCTCGGCGCCCGACAGGCTCGGCAGGCGTGTCGTACTTTTAATCATTAAACCTGATCGAATTCAACATATTCCGGAACGCGGCGTTGTAATTGGATGCCTCATCGCTTGGTACGACGGTCACGGCATAAAACAGATCTCCGTTGCGAAGCTGTGTCATATACATCGCGACTACTTCCGTGCGGCCGGTTACGGGTGATCGACCGGATGCCTGGGCCGTGTAGCCGCGGCGTCCGCCAACATAGGTGCTCGACATTGTGCCGCGTTGCTGCAGATAGGCATTGCCCTGTAAAACCTCTTCTACATAGGCCTGGGAAGCGTTTCGTAGATCGTCATTCTGCCCGCGGGCGAGGCCGACCATAACGCCCCGCGTGATTCCCTGATCGCCGTATGCGCCCTCGGGTGCAAACTGTACGCTGTCCTGAGACGAAAACTCGCGCCAATTTAACGGTACATTAAAACTAACCGCGCTCGAACCTGCATATTTTTTAACACGGGCAGAAGGCAAAGCAACGCTGGCCGTATAGCGACCGGAAGTGGTCGGGTTTTCCGAGCCTTGTCCGCCTTTGTTACCTTTTTCGATCTCAGCCATCGACGGTGCACGCGGCATGGAGCGGAATTTTGCCTGTATTCGCTCAAAATCACGCGTGATTTTTATCGGATTCCGCGACACTTCGAGATATTGGGCCTCCCGGTTAATTTTCTCGTAGCGGTTGCCCGGATCGGGATGGCTGCTCAACCATTCCGGGGCACCGCCGCCCGTGCGTTCGCCGGCGATGGTTTGAAACATATTTGCCAGATCGCGGGGATCATAACCGGCATCGGCCATTATCTGCGAGCCCAGCGTATCCGCCTGCGTTTCGTACTCACGACTGTATTTTGTCATCCACGCCGCCGCCGCCGCCGCGCCGAGTTGGGCACCCGTTTGGCCGCCCAAAATTGCTCCACCGAGGATCAAGCCAAGCTGTCCCAGCGTATTTTTTGCGCTTCCCTGTTTGGTCGCCTGAGCGGTTGCATGGCGAAGCGCGACATGGCTTATTTCGTGGGCCATAACACCGGCCATCTCGCCTTCATTTTTTGCCGCCTCGATCATGCCGCGATTGACATACATCGGGCCGCCGGGTAGAGCAAAAGCGTTTATGTCTCGCGCGTTGACCAACTGGAAACGGTAATCGAAAGCCGGCTCTCTGAATTCCGTCGGGATCGACGCAACGAGCTGTTCACCGACACGCGCGACATAATTCGTAGCATCGGCGTCGTTCAAGATCGGAAATTGCTTCTGAACTTCCCGCGACGCATCGTTACCGAGTTTTACGTCATCCTGCACCTTATATTTATTGTTCGGTGCCGTGACGCGGGTCGCCTGGGCGAACGTCGCGATAGGCACTACGAATAGTGTCGCCGCCAAAATAGTAACGAGTATCTGCCGTCCTACTAATAGTTTTTTCATATTCAATATCCGCCTCAGCAAGATTTTAGATCGAAACGCGGTGCCGGGGCAACGGGCGGTTTCGAATCCTGCGTTTTGATGAATCCACCGACGTGGCGCGTTCGCCGCAAAAATTGCGAGCCGTATTTTCAAAATGTTACCAAGATGTTACAGAAAGTCTGTGAAATCCGTCCGCCGTGAAAAAGTTAAGTATAATGTAACCTTTCCATTACGCGTACTGAACTATAATCGCACGAGCACTTTATGAGTGAGACGATGCAAGCGAAGTGGTTCAGCCGCGTTCCGAGACATTTTGGCGTTATTATGGATGCGGAAACGGTTGACCACCGCCAAATCGACGTGCAGCTCGATCTGCTGCGTGATCGCGTGTTGCTGCTCGGCGGCAAGACCGAAGACGCGGTCCATCGGGCGATGCGGTCGCTGACCGAGCGGGACAGCATTCTCGCTAAAAGCGTGTGCGAGGACGACGAGCAGATTGACCAGATGGAACTGGAGATCGACCGTCTGAGCATCGAAATACTTGGTTCGCAGCAGCCAACCGAGCACGACCTGAGACTGGTCGTCTCGGTTGCCAAGATCACGCCGATCCTCGAGCGTATCGCCGACCACGCGTCGAGCATTGCCGAGGCAGCGATAATTTTGAACAACGAGCCGCAGATCGACAGCTACGTCGATTTTTCGATGATGGCCGAGATCGCGGCTGATATGCTGCGTGAGGCCCTGAACGCCTTTACGTTAGAGGATGCAGCGGCATCGCGTCAGATCATCGAGCGTGATCGAAAGCTCGACCAAAGCTATGGCCGCGTATTCGACGGTTTAATTGAGACGCTTGTTCAGAACCCCGCCGCCGCCAATGGCGCCGCGCGGCTGCTTTTTGTAGCCAAGCATATCGAGCGGATCGGCGATTATGTAAAAGATATATGTGAGCTCAATGTTTATCTGACCGAGGCGGTCTTTATTAAACACAGTTCGCGCCAGTAGAGCGTGACGATGCGGTCGCGTTGGAAAGATTTAAGTTCTAAAAATCCAGCAAACGGAGATATCGAATCATGGCGTTTAGCTTTTTACCGAAGGAAGATCAGTATTTTGAGCTTTTCTCAGAAATGACGGCGAAAATTCAGGCCGCGGCGGCGCTTCTCGTCGAGTTATTGCAGGGTTCGGACGAGAATTTTGACGCGCTCTCAAAAAAGATCAAGAGCGTCGAGCACGAATGTGACGAGATCAACCACACGATCACGACAAAGCTCAATAAATCATTCATTACGCCATTTGACCGTGAAGATATTTATACACTGTCTGTCGCGCTTGATGATGTTTGCGATTACATCGACGCGGCCGCGCGGGCGGTTGTGATGTATAACATCCACGAATCGGATGAGTTTGCACAGCAGCTTGCGGTAATTATTCAAAAGCTCGCCGATGAGATTCACGCCGCGGTAGGGCTGTTAAAGGACGCAAAGGGTTTGGCTCCGCACTTGCTCGACATACAGCGGCTCGAAAACGACGCCGACGAGGTGTATTTCAAGGCGATGGCAAATCTGTTCAAAAACGTGAATGATCCCGTAAAAATTATCAAATGGAAAGAGCTTTACGAAATTCTCGAAAACGGCACCGATCGCTGCGAGAGCGTCGGCAATATCATCGAGAGCATTGTCCTTAAACATAACTAGCGACAGGAGACGGGTGACAGGTGACAAGTGCGAAAGCACTGATTTCTTCACTCGTTACCAGTCACCTGTCACCCTTTAACTACCTATGGACGCACAAACAGCTTCTATTGCATTAGTTATTTTTATCATCGCCGTTGCGCTCGTTTTCGATTATGTAAACGGCTTTCACGACGCCGCGAATTCGATCGCGACCGTCGTCGCGACCCGCGTTCTCTCACCCGGAGTTGCGGTGATGTGGGCGGCGTTCTTCAATTTCGCGGCGTTTCTGGTTTTCGGCACGGCCGTCGCCAAAACGATCGGCGGCGACATGGTCAATATTGCCGTCATTCCGCAGGGCGACCAGCTTTTTGTTTTGCTCGCGGCTGTTTTGGGCGCGACGATATGGAATCTCATCACCTGGTATCTCGGCCTGCCGACCTCAAGCTCTCACGCCCTGGTTGGAGCCTATGCCGGGGCGGCACTGTCGTCATATGCATTTCATTTCGGGTTTGCGGGGGCCGAAACCGTTCTAAAGGCCGAGGGCTGGATAAAGACGTTGACATTTATCGTGCTCTCGCCACTGATCGGTATGACCCTTGGTTTTACGTTGATGGTCGTCGTCTATTGGGTATTTCACCGCGTTTCGGTAAGTAAGGTGGACCGCGTATTTCGCGTTGGACAGCTTTTCTCGGCTGGTGCCTACTCGCTTGGACACGGCGGCAATGACGCTCAGAAAACGATGGGAATCATCACGATCGTTCTCGTAGCCGGCGGCTTCCTACAAATGACCGCCGAGGGAAAATTGCCCGAGATTCCTCTCTGGGTTGTGCTTTCTGCCCACGCCGCGATCGGTCTCGGAACGCTGTCTGGCGGCTGGCGCATCGTTAAAACGATGGGTACCAAGATCGTAAAACTCCAACCGGTAGGCGGATTTTGCGCCGAGACGGCAGGAGCACTCACCTTGTTCGGAGCGACCGCCGCCGGAATTCCCGTTTCCACAACACACACGATCACGGGCTCGATCGTCGGCGTCGGCTCGGCAAAGCGCTTCTCCGCCGTAAAATGGGGCGTCGCCGGACGTATCGTATGGGCATGGGTCCTGACGATACCGATGGCAGCTCTGATTGCCGGGTTGTCATACGGCATCATTCTCGTCATTGAGAAAATCGTAGGTGCGATCTAGCGTACGACAGACTGCCAAGTCTGTCGATCAAGCCGGGGATCAAAACAACTCGAGGGACCCACGCGAATGCATGGTTCAAATCGACTTGAAAAACAGCCGTGGTGGTGAACAGGCAAGGCTGCCAGTTCTACGTTTGCTTGCCATAATCCCGCCAAAGTGACATCATTTTTTTATGTCA
The DNA here is from genome assembly GCA_031430895.1 of Chloracidobacterium sp. Lineage (GTDB taxonomy): Bacteria > Acidobacteriota > Blastocatellia > Pyrinomonadales > Pyrinomonadaceae > OLB17. The sequence goes on from JANPCJ010000034.1 coordinate 4,622, forward strand.
GCCGTTCTCGAAGCAACTCGAACAATCGAAGATTATCTCACGATGCCCGATGCTGAAATGCACGAGGCTATCGACGCCGCGCGTGAGGCGCTGGGAAAACGTGTCGTCATTCTCGGCCATCATTATCAGCGCGACGATGTAATTCGTCATGCCGATCTGACGGGTGATTCCTATCAGCTTTCGGTGATGGCGTCGCAGACCGAGGCGGAATTTATAGTGTTTTGCGGAGTGCATTTCATGGCCGAGTCGGCCGATATTCTTGGCAAACCCGATCAGCGAGTAATTTTGCCCGATCTCGGGGCCGGATGCTCGATGGCTGATATGGCAACGATCGATCAGGTCGAGGACGCGTGGGAACAGCTTCGAGATATCGGCGTACTGAAAAACAAGGTCGCGCCGATAACATACATGAATTCGAGCGCCGCGATAAAGGCGTTTTGCGGGCGCAATGAGGGCGTTGTCTGCACATCATCGAATGCCGTGCCGCTCTTCGACATTTATCTCAAAGAGTTCGACAAGATGTTCTTTTTCCCCGATCAGCATTTGGGGAGAAATACCGGGGCGAAATTCGGCATTCCACTCGACAAAATGGCGCTTTGGAATCCGCATGAGGAACTCGGCGGCAATACCGAGGAGCAATTGCACGAAGCAAAACTTATTCTCTGGCGCGGCCATTGCTCGGTCCACGGGCGATTTAAGCCGTGGCATGTAGATCAAATTCGCAAACAGATCCCGGGCGTTCAGGTTCTCGTTCATCCCGAATGTACGCGCGAGGTGGTCGAGGTAAGCGATCTAAATGGCTCGACTTCGTTCATCATAAAAACGGTCGAAAACGCACCCGCTGGTTCAAATTGGGCCATCGGCACCGAGGTCAATCTCGTCAACCGTCTGCAGGACCGCTTTCCTGATAAAGGGATTCACCTTCTTTCACCCGACCTCTGCATGTGTGCGACCATGTACCGCATAGCTCCGCAAAATCTGGCGTGGGCGATGGAGAATCTTCTCGATGATGTTGTTGTCAACGAGATCGTGGTCGATGACGAGACAAAACACTTTGCGGGCATCGCTCTCGAGAGAATGATCAGCTTTACCGAGAGCAATTCGCCAAAGGGAAATTAAACCGCAGAGCCGCGGAGACGCAGAGGTTTTATTAATTCTTGTTCTCTGCGTCTCTGCGCCTCTGCGGTTAACGATTCTTACGGCAAATGCGACCTTTTATGACATGCATGATCGCATCGTAATAGAGCAAATGAAATTGTCCGAGAAGGACAATGTTCTGGCGTTTTTAAAGACGGCCTACGCCGACAATCCGCGTCATGCCGACCCCGAATTTTGGGATTGGCATTTCCCCGCTTCACCTTTTTGCGATCCTGATAATCTGCCGATCTGGCTTGCCAAAAGCGGCGGCCGAATCGCCGGGCAACTCGCCGCGACGCCGGTCGAGTTCAACGTGGGCGGCGAAATCGTTAGCGCGATTTGGATTCTCGATCTGATCGTCGATCCCGCGTTTCGCCGCAAGGGAATTGCAAAGAATCTCGCGCTCGCGTCGAAGGACTTTTGCCCGTTTGTACTCGGCGTAAACACGACCGCACAGCACTCGACCGAATTGCTCGAGGGTCTGGGATGGGTGATCTTTACAAAAATTCCACGGTTTCAAAAAATATTGTTTCCGGGTAATGCTATGCGCGAGACAGCAGGCGTCGGGCCGTTGAGATCGGCGGCAAATCTTGCGTTTGCGCCGCTGCGCCCGAGTCTAAAAGAGCTCGTTCGCGGCCAGCAGAAAGTCAAAATACTCGACAGCTTCGATTCCTCATTCGACGACCTGTGGTCTGACGCGAAAGATCAATGGAACTGCTCGGTTTCGCGTACATCGGCGATGCTGAACTGGCAATTCCGTGAGCAGCCGGGCAAGCGGTTCGAGATTCTCGGTTATTTCGACGGAAATAAACTTCGCGGCTATGCCGTCCTTTTTTTTCGAAAACCTGACAGTCACGGCTTGATATCCAAGTCCGCTGTCAGCGACATTTGCTATCATCCGGAGAGGCCGCAAGAGATAGTTGACGCTCTGCTGCAGGGAGCGCTGAAACTCTCGTTGGAACGGCGTGTCGGGTCGCTCGTAACCGACGCGCTTGATCCTCTGGTTGAAGAACGGTTAGGCCGACTCGGTTTTTGGCGAGTAAAGAGCGATCTGCAATTGCTGGCGAACGTGCCGGAAGAACGGCAGTGGCTTTACGATCCCGCAAAATGGTTTCTGACGCGCGGCGATTCGGATATCAGCATTTTCGAGGCCCCGAATTTATAGACCACGTGAATAGCCCGGTACTTTTATATCACAAGATCGACCATCCGACGGCGGACGTAAAAATTCGCGGCGCGTTTACATCGCCGGCGCGCTTTCTACGGCAGATGACTTATCTGACGCGAAAAGGTTTTGAGTTTTATTCGGCGTCGCGGATTGCGAAGTTCCGAGCCGAGACCGGGCACTATCCGGCGAATGGAATTTGTGTGACATTCGACGACGGATGGAAGGACAATTACACGCACGCCTTTCCCGTGCTAAAGAAGCTAGGTATCGAGGCGACGATATTCCTCGTTCCGTCGTGTATTGGATTGGTCACGGACGCGGTGACGGCGGACGGAGAGGGAAAGCGCGAGCACCTTTCCCAAACCGACGTCATCGAGATGTCCGAGGGCGGGATCGAGTTCGGCTCGCACGGCATGAATCACAAATTGTTCGACCGGATCGAACCGGTCGAGATCGAAAGGGAAGTATCCGAATCGAAGACCTATATTGAGAATCTAATTCAAAAAAACTGCAGCGTATTCGCGTATCCAGCCGGTTTCTATACCGATTTTGCACGCGAAGCAGTCCAAAGGGCCGGATATGCCGCCGCTTTTTCAACCGTTTACGGATCGAACGATGCATCGGACATATTCTCCCTCAACCGGACCGAGATTTTGCGACGCGATGGCTATCCGTTTCAGTTTAAGCGTAAGGTAAGGAGCGGTTAACTTGACTGACGGCTGAGTAGTTTTACGGAACCACTGGAGAGTTCGACGGAGCCGTCAGAGAGTTCGACGGAGTCGTCAGAGACTTCGACGGAGCCGTCAGAGAGTTCGACGGAGCCGTCAGAGAGTTCAACGGAGCCGTCAGAGGGTTTTACGGAGTCGTCAGAGAGTTCGACGGAGCCGTCAGAGAGTTCGACGAGCCGTCAGAGAGTTTTACGGAGCCGTCAGAGAGTTTTACGGAGCCGTCAGAGAGTTTTACGGAGCCGTCAGAGGGTTTTACGGAGTCGTCAGAAGGTTCGACGGAGCCGTCAGAGAGTTCGACGGAGCGGTCGGAGATCTCGACGGAACCGCTGAAGTCTTACCTTTGCAATCGTTTGATTGAGAAAACTGCAACGTATCTTGATGCGGCCCCCTTGACCGAAGGCTCGGGAGTCAGGCCAGTCAGATTGATCGCGTAGCCACCAAATTGGTCGCCGTGAGGTTCCAAATTGGTGTTGATTTCCATCACTTTGGAACCGCCGCTCCGGTTGCTGACCTTCACCTTGATCTTCGCGTTACCCGCCCAGATGCATCTGGCGTTGGCCGGGCATCGCGAGTCTTCAAGAACGGAAATGAATTTGATCGTCAGCTCGCCGCGGGCCGCGGTTTTTTGCTGACCGGCGCGCAGGTTGAGTTTGTCGGGCGATTTTGCCGTAACGACGCTTGTAAGGGCAAGAGATGTGATCAATGTCAGGATGAGTGATTTCATATTGTTCCTCGCGGATCGAATTTCGATCCTCTTATTGGAACGATTAGGGCAATCGGGAGTTGCAGCAAAACATCTTACGCAAAGCGGAGACCTACGCCGCCGCAGACGAGCCGGAAATTATCTTTTCTTCGATCGCCCGGGCAAATTCATCGGTCCGGGCAGTGCCGCCGAGGTCCTTGGTGATGGCTTTCCCTTCGATGAAGACATTAAACAATGCCGTCTCAAATCGCTGTGCGGCCTCTCTTTCGCCAATATAACGCAGCATCTGAATGGCCGAAAGCATGAGCGCCGTCGGATTGGCGATACCCTGGCCCGCGATGTCCGGTGCCGAGCCGTGAACTGCTTCAAAGACAGCGCCAAGCTCGCCGATATTCGCTCCGGGCGCGAGACCAAGCCCGCCTATCAGCCCCGCGCAAAGGTCGGAGACAATGTCGCCATACAGGTTTTCCATCACCATGATGTCAAACTGCTCGGGCCGCATCACAAGCTGCATGCAGCAATTGTCGATAATCTTGTCGTCCGCCTCGATCTCGGGAAAATCTTTCGCGACATTGTAAAAACACTCAAGGAAAAGCCCGTCGGAGAGCTTCATGATATTTGCCTTGTGAACGGCGGTGATTTTTTTGCGGCCATTATCGCGGGCGTATTCAAAGGCGTATTTAGCGATTCGCGTCGAGGCCTTTTCGGTAATTATCTTTAGCGACTCGACGACGCCGGGAACGACGATATGTTCGAGGCCCGCGTACAGGTCTTCGGTATTCTCACGAACGATAACGAGATCAAGCTCAGGATAACGGCACGGCACATTTGGCAAAGCCTTTATCGGCCGCACGTTTGCATAAAGATCGAGAGCTTTGCGCAACCCGACATTGACGGACGTAAATCCCTTACCGATAGGCGTCATGATCGGCCCTTTGAGTGAGACCTTGTTGCGACGCATTGCCTCGATAGACGCCTCCGGCAGGGTGCTGCCATATTTCTCCAGAGCCTGAGCGCCCAATATCTGCGTCTCCCATTCAATATCGACGCCCGTCGCCTCAATAACGCGAACCGTTGCCGCCACGATCTCCGGCCCAATGCCGTCGCCGGGAATAAGGGTAATAGTGTGTTTCATATGCCTTGCCTTATAATCAAATTTACAACGCTAGGGGACAAAGGCCAAACCCGCGATTTGAGATGAATCCTGAAATACTAATAATTGACGGCGGCGTGATCGGGTTAAGCATCGCTCGCGAATTGCACAAATCGGGTTGCGCTCGCATTACGCTGATTGAAAAAGGCGGTTGCGGCGAGGAAACGTCGTGGGCGGCATGGATGTTGGGGCCGCAGGCTGTTCAGAACATGAATGGTGTCTCTATCACCCACAAACGGGCTGAATCTTTGGGGAATTGACGGAGGGTTTTTTCAAAAGAGCCTATTATCATATCTGATGCGAGTTTTTACGCTATTTCTGATTTTGATTTCTGCGATTATTGGCTCTGGCCAATCGCGGCGTGTTGTGCCGGGCGCGAGTACCGCTGCATCGAAAGTCCCGTTGTCGAGCACCGGCGCCGAGCTAAACGTAAAGGAGATGTTCAATGAGGCGAACGGTTACATCAAGCAAAAAGGTGCCGAGTTCGACGTCAAGAAAATCCCGTTTAGCGACCGTCTCTTTACGCAGGCAAAGCTGGAACAAAGGCAGTTGGCCGCGAAATACGCGACGATGGCGGGCGGCCGCAAAGATCTTGCCGGAGAGGATTTCTACTATCTCGGAATGCTGCATTGGATTGCGGAGAATCTGGATGGCACGACCGAGAATTTGCGAAAATTTGTCGCTATCGACAACGCGGCCGCGGACCGCCGCCAGACGGCACGCTCGATTCTTGCGGTTGTACTGGCTAAGCAGAAGAAACTTGATGAAGCCGAAACGCTGATCGCGGAATATCTCAAATCCGAGCCAAAAAAGATGACCGAGCGTGCCCGGATGGAGGGCGAGCTTGCTAAGGCTTATCAGGCACAAAAAGATTTTGTACGCATGGCGGCGCACGCGGTAGAAAGCTATGCCGCCGCAAAAGCGTTGCTCAAGGACGCATCGTCTCGCTCTCGCGGGCTTGACGAAATTCTCGATTCGGGAATGCTGGTTTACGAGGGCTTTCGCGATGGCGGAAATCAGAAAAAAGCCGAGGAAGCCCTTGAAGACATGCGCGTGACAGCCGCGGCGGTCGAATCGCCGAGCTTTTACTATTATGCCGTCGATCAGAAGATAAAATATCTGACCGAGACTGGCCGAAAGGCGCAGGCGATGGAGTTTTTCCTGGTCTCGCTTATCAACGCGGGCAAGGATTTTCCGGTTAAGTCAGCTGCATCCGATGTCATCGGGCGTTTGAAAAAGCGTGAGAAGCATTACAAACTACTTGGCGAAACGGCGCCTGAGATGCCGTCGGTCGATCAGTGGTTTCCCGGAAAGCCGAGAACATTTGCGGAATTTAAGGGCAAGGTCGTGCTGCTTGATTTTTGGGCGACGTGGTGCGGGCCGTGTTTTGAGGCTTTTCCTTCATTGAGAGAATGGCAGCAGGATTTTCGGCGCGACGGCTTTGAGATACTCGGCGTCACCCGATATTACGGCACGGTGGGCGGGCTGCCGGCTGATAATCCGCACGAAATCGAATATTTCAAAGGGTTTCGGCTGCGAGAGGATTTACCTTACGATTTTGTCGTCGGCAAGGATCAGAGCATTCAGCTATTATACGGAGCAACCGCTCTACCGACGGCGGTTTTGATCGACAGAAAGGGCGTTATACGTTACATTGAAACCGGAACGAGCCCGACGCGTCTCGATGAGATGCGCGAAATGATAGTCAAACTCCTGGCCGAAAAATAATGCCGAAAGATGGCCGTCAGCAAAAGACGAACACGCAGGGTCTTTACGACCGCATCGCCGACGTACAAAATTTGGCGATGAAAATCAACGGTTACCGCGCCTCGGTTGCCAAATATCTAAAATCTCTCGATCTCGAGATCGACGCCGATTCAATTGTCCTGGACGCTGGAAGTGGAACGGGCATTGTGACGCTCGCGTTTCAAGACGCCGGTTTTTACGCAAAACGGTTCGTCGCTCTCGACCTGTCCTTGAACTCGCTAAGAGTAGCTCGTGAGGAGTTCACCAAACGGAAAGACCATGCGAAACGAACCGATGCCGTTCAAGGAAATATCCTGCATCTCCCTTTCCCAGACGATACCTTTGATCTTGTCCTGATGTGCGGCGTGCTCGAATATACGCCGCTTGACGATGGGCTGCGCGAAACCGCCAGAGTTCTAAAACACGGGGCCAAACTGGTGTTGCTTCCGGTCAAACCCTCGATAGTCGGATCGGTGCTGGAACTTCTTTATAATTTTAGAATTCACCGCGTCGAGAGCGTCCGCGATGCCGCCTCGCGATATTTTAATGTCGTGGGCAATCACGAATTCCCGATCACCGAGCCGATCGCCTGGTCGAAAACGATCTTTTTGCTTGAGAAAAAATAGCGTCTCCGGTACGCGCGAAACAGGTGGTATATTCCAGGACAATGACAGCTGCACCATTGATTATCGGCCACCGCGGAGCGAGCGCTCATGCGCCGGAGAATACAATCGCCGCGTTCCGACTGGCCATCGAATCCGGCGCCGATGGTATCGAGTTTGACGTACGCTGTGCCGCGGACGGCGTTCCGGTTGTGATTCACGACGCCAACCTGGAACGCACCGGTCTTCGGCATGACAACATTTCCGATCTCACGTCAAAACAGCTCGGCAAGATCGACGTCGGTTCGTGGTTTAACGCAAAGTTTCCGAAGAAAGCATCGCCCGCCTTCGCACTTGAGACTGTACCGACGCTTGCGAATACGCTCAAATCATTTGCAGGATTTGAAGGATTGTTTTATATCGAATTGAAGGCCGATGACCGCGATTTTCGCGATCTGGCCAAGGCTGTGTGTGACGAGATTCGAAATTCGCCGCTGCTTCCACGGATAATCGTCAAAAGCTTCAAACTTGCCGCTATTTCAGAAGTTCGACATCATCTGCCGGGTGTTGCAACGGCGGCGCTTTTTTCACCAAAAATAATGGATTTCCTACGGCGGCGAAAACATATTCTGGCCATCGCTCACGAATTCGGCGCCTCTCAGATTTCGCTGCACAAATCGCTTGTCACGGCGGGTCTTGCAAAACGATCCTCTCTCTTAAACATCCCAGTCACAGTATGGACCGCCGATAATCCTCGTTGGATAAAACGCTGCCGTAAACTTGGGATTCGAGCGTTAATTACGAATGATCCGGCGAAGCTACTTGAGACGCGTTAGTGAGTTGGTTTTACGGGGATTTCATTGTCGGCGAAGAAAACTCCGAAGTCGTCACTCTTACTCTCCCAGACCGGCTCGCTTTATCATTTTGGCATAGCGCGGGTCGGTATTTAGAATGACCACGCCCCGATCCACCTTGATAAGGTACGCGAGTCCGGATTTTTCAGCCAGGAGTTTTTCGAGAAAATCGAACGCCTGATCTAAGTCTCCCAGCCAGGCGGTGATCTGTGCCATATAAAAAGGCGAAACATAGGATTGTTTCGACTTGTCGATAAGTTCATTCAGCAGCTTTCGAGCTTCCTTTTCATTGCCGTTTTTTGCGTAGCTTAGTGCGAGTGCGGCGACGGCATCAGGGTGTCTCTTTGAGATATCAACCCCCCGCTGGGCGAACTCGGCCGTCCGTGAGCGGTCGCCTTTTTCCGCCGACGATTTCGCTATGAACGAATATCCGATCCAGAACTGACTATCTAGCTCGATCGACTTCTCGAAATATCCGATGGCGGTGTCATACTCGCCCATCCAATAGTACTGCCGCCCCAGCAGCCACAGCATTCGTGGAGAAAGCGGGTCTAGCCGCTGGGCCCTCTTCATTTCAAGAACGGCTTCGCTATGCCGGCCCATTTGCCCCAAAAGAGCCGCGTATGAATAATGTGCGTTGACCGAATTTTCGTTCAGCTCGATTGCCCGCCGAAGCAGCCGTTCGGCCTCGGTCCAGTTCCGGTCCGTTTTCTCGATCCCACCGAGGGCCGAATGGGCCTCGGCAAGTCCCGGATCGATTGCCAACGCCCGTTCGGCCGCAAGCCGGGCCTGAAATGCTATAGGATCGGGAGCAAGAAACCCGAACGCACCCTGAAGACTATAAGCGTCGGCCAAGCCCGCGTAGGCCAATGCGTAATTCGCGTCCAGACCGATCGCCCTTTTAAAGAGTTCGATCCCGCGATCTATATCCTCGGCAGTCTGCTTATTCGTCTGGAAACGCCCTTGAAGATAAAGCTGATACGCCTCGGAATTGTCGGTATACTTCTGGGCCAGTTTATCGGCGTCATTTTTTGAAAGATCGATTCTCAGCGTGCGAGCAAGCTGTTGGGCGATCTCAGTATGGATAACCACGATATCCGCCGTTTTTCTGGAATAGTTCTCGCCCCAGATATGCGCGCCGTTAGCGACATCGACCAATTCGGTCTGAAGAACGATCGAGTCGCCTCGCTGTGTAAATCGGCCGGTGACGACGGCGTCGACATTGAGTTGTTGTCGAATCTTCGCGATATCAAAGGGTTGATTTTTGTATGAAAACGATGTGCTGCGCGCGGTTACACTGATGTTCGGCAGTCGGGCTAGACTATTTATCAGGCTCTCGGTAATTCCATCGGAGATATATTCCGAACCCGGATCGCCTGTGGCATTCTCAAACGGTAATACCGCAATCGAACCGATCTTTTTTTCATCGGTTGACCGGTAGTAAAGAAAACCGGCCATCGCCGCGACCACGAAGCAGACTGCAACGGCCGTCGCGGCGAGTATTTTGGTTCTTTTATCTCCGGCAGCATTTGGCCCCGTCAACTGCGGCCCCGACGAAGTAACTCTGGTTTTGCCGCTGCCAAATCTTGTTTGTGTTTCGATATCCTGTTTGAGGCGTTTTAGATCGATCAAGAGGTCCGCGATCGTTTGGTACCGCAGCGATTTGTCTTTGCTCAACGCTTTCGAAACGATATTTTCAAGCCGAAGATTTAACTCGCTAACCGGCAGATCGAGCCGCAGGGGTTCACGGGTAAGGATCGCCGCCACCACGTCACTCGCCGATTCCCCGCCAAACGGCCTTCGACCGCCTATCATCTCGAACAAAACCACGCCGAAGCTCCAAATGTCGGTCTGGCCGTCCAGCGCCTGAGAGCGTGCCTGCTCGGGCGACATGTAGTGGCACGTGCCCATTACTATGCCGGCTTCAGTGCTGAATCCCGCAGTCGACACCTCGGAATCGAGGTCTGCCCTTTTGCGGCCGTGTTCTTCGCTCACCTTAGCGATCCCGAAATCCAGCACCTTTACATATCCGTCCTCGCGGATCATTATGTTTTCCGGCTTGATGTCCCGATGGACTATTTTCGCCGCATGGGCCGACAGCACGGCCTCGCCGATTTGTATGGCGATCTCCAAGGCATCGCCAAGCGTAAGCCGGGCTGATGACATGCTCTTGCGAAGCGTATCGCCATCGACCAGTTCGGTCGCAATAAAATGTATCGAACCCTTTTGGCCGATCTCATGGAGGGTGAGGATGTTTGGATGGTTCAAACCGGAAACGACCTTTGCCTCGCGTTTGAAACGCGCGAGCCGATCCGCGTTCTGAGAGAGATGGGCCGGCAGGATCTTGAGGGCGACATCCCGGTTTAGCTCGGTATCGCGGGCACGATAAACTTGCCCCATGCCGCCCGCTCCAAGCAGGCCTGTGATCTTAAATCGCCCAAAGCTATCTCCTATCAGATCGTTCCCAAATGCCTCCGAGAGACCTTTGGCTTCGACCTCCATCGCGTCACCATCGAGGAAACTGCCGGACGACTCGTAATTCTCGACCAGCGATTCGACCTCACGGATCAAGGTGATGTCGTTGCCACAACTTTTGGATATGAAATCGGCGCGGTGGTGCGGTTCGCGCTCAAGAGCAGAATAAACAATTTCCTCGACCTCTTTCCAGCGTTCAGGCGTCACTGATATTACTGCTCAATTCCCGTTTTAGCCATGCCCGCGCCATCATCCAATCTCTTTCAACTGTTTTTACGGAAACGCCGATCACGTCGGCGATCTCCGGATTGCTGAGGCCGCCAAAGAAACGCAATTCCACGAGGCGGCCTTTCCGTTCATCCATTTCGGTTAATCGCCTGAGAGCGTCGTCCAGCAGCTCGAGATCGAGTATCTCAGCCTCCGCCGACCGCTCGGCAACGCTAATCGAAACCCTTTGCACATCGCCGCCGCGCTTTTCAGCGTTTCGGGTACGGGCGTGGTCAACCAGTATTCGCCGCATTATCTCGGCCGCGACACCCACAAAATGCGAACGATTTTGCCATTCGACCCGCGTTTGCCCGTCAAGGCGAATATACGCTTCATTTATCAGCGCAGTGGGTTGCAGTGTGTGATCCAGGCGTTCGCGCCGCAAATAGCTTTGCGCAAGCCTGTGAAGCTCGTCGTAAACAAGGGGAACCAAATTATCCAGAGCGTGTTTTTCACCGCTACCGTATGCCGCCAGAAAACGGGAAAACTCAGACTTTGCTTCCAGATCATTTAGATCATTGTTCACAGACGTTGATTTTAGCCCGAAAGAGCAAGGTTGTCCAAAAAAACTTTCGTTTCGATGAGGGTATTCCGGTGATTGTTCCGCGTTACTAGTTGAGGGGACAGATCAAGATGGCTTTTCGCTTCATAAGGCATTAACCAGCTTTCTTTAAACTCTTAATCAAAATCAAAGGAGAAAAAAATGACAATACTAAAACGACTTCAACTAACGGCTTTATTTATCGGATTGCTTTCCCTGTCGACATTCGCCTTCAGCCAGGACGGCTTCAACCAGCCCTCTATAGAAGGTTCATGGTCCGCCGCTGTGACGATCGACCAGGGGCCGACAATCGTGGCGCTTGTTACATACGCCGCCGGCGGCGGTCTCACCGAATCCGACATTCTTTTCCCGCCGTCTCAGGTAAGCACGGGCCACGGAAGCTGGTCCGGCAATCGCCGCGTCGTAACCAACACCATCGTCAAACTCAACTTTAACGCTGCGGGCCAGTTCGTCGGCACAATAAAGGTCCGCGAACGAGTGGTTCTGAGCCGTGATGGCGACGAATATCAGGGAGCCGGGAAAGCCGAGATATTCGATCCTCAAGGCAATCTCGTCGCCAGCATTAACTTCACCACGCAAGGCCGCCGGATCGAGGTTGAAAGCCTTTAAAGACGAAGAGGCTGCGCCTCAGTCATGATCCGTAACATGCAGGGCTGTCTGAAAAGGCGGCCCCTCCTTCTACCCGCGGAATTACGCCAAACCAACGCAGAATTCACTAAATACCGTTCAGAACGGCTTTCTTCATATAGCCCGGAGGTTTAATTCCAAAGTTGTTCAACATCAACGGTGCGATCTCGGCGGTTGGCAATTGGTTGTGGGCAAACGCCGCTTTGGTGAACGAGGGATGATATGAGAATAGATGGCCCTCAGGGATGTGGTAGGCGGTCGATGAGGATTTATCCTGAATCACGACGTTCTCCATGCCACTGACATCGAGGCTGACGGAATGACCGTTAATGTTGATCTTTGTTTCTTTCAGATTCGACTGTCCGAGATCAATTGAAAAGGCTCCGGCCGTGTGCTTCCTGTAACAAACGGGCTCGCCGTTTATCCTTAGGTTCTTCAGAAGATCTTCAAAGTGGCCTGCCTTGTTCTCGTTAATCGAATAATTGAATTGCGGCAGCATCGACGGCAGGAACGCATAATCGTCGGCATCCGTTATGCCAAGCATCGACATAAATTTGGCGTTATCGACTACGTAAAGCTGGGTTTCAACCGGTTCACACTCAATGGCGTTCTGTCCCATGCTTGATGTTATCAGCAGTTTGTATTCCGGATTCCGATCGACAAACCTGGCGAGCCGTTCGAGCATCTTGTCGGCCTTGCTCATGGCAAACAGAATTTCGCTATCGTAAGTACTTATCCAGTTGATGTCGTATTTCAGATCTACATATTCATCCGGAAAAGCCGCTGCCCAATACCGGTGCATGCTCGATGCCACGTGGTTTGTAAAAAATGTCACGAAATCGGGTTTTTTCTTGACGAGCAGCTTGTAGAAAACATCGAAGGCCACAACGGTCTGATACGTTCGCCGCCGAATCACCTTCCACGAACGAAGTTTTTCCTGGACCAGATGGCCGCCGACTTCGGCCATTGTGCCAAGATTGAAGCCGAGGTCATTGAAGTTTCGAAGCAGCTTAAGGATATGGCCGTAAGGAATTACCCCGTCAACATTCCGCGCCGATTCGCGGGAGAGCTTTAGATTGATTTCCTGGTATAGTTCCACATTCTCAGGAAAACACTCGCTCCCCGCCGCAAAGACATCCGGCACGTAAAAATCGTAGCTGGTAAGGTCGTTTGGCAGCGGATAGGAATGAAGCGACCCGAAAATTCCCGTCTTTATTCCATTTTGCGACAAAAGATTCCAGATCGGCGGAAATTCTTTATCAACCTCGCTCAAATCCTGATTAAAATCCGAAATATAGTGCTGATTATTCGGAACACCGCGATGAATCGTCGGCCATGTGTTCCACGGTGAAAGATGGCCCTGATTCTCAGAAACTGTGTTGAATTTTTTCAGTTTTGAATGGTTTCTCGCGATCCATGAATTAGGTTTTAGCTCGCGAAAGTAGTCGAATATCCTGACGGGAACCTCGTTTAGCTCAAATAGAATCAGCTTGTTCATTAGACTGGGCGCACTACGCGTACCCTAGTTTACCAAAAGGCAGTCCGGTTTGCGTTCAGCAAGCGAGAGTGGACGCCCCGGGGGAAGTGAACGGTATTTCAGGATTCAATTTTTGCTGATTGTTTCAAATACAATCTTATCGTAGATTTCAGCGACGGAAAGAGAGCAATCGATCGACGTTAAGGCGATCACTTCGTCGGAACCTTCATAAATTTTGAGTAGCCACTGCATCGGGGTTTGCTTGATGTAATGCTCGATATGTAGAAAATCCTGCTCGATGAGAAGCACCTCCTGAATGCTTTCCATCTTTTGATAGGTTTCGAGTTTTTCGGTCTTGTCGCGAAAGCGAGTTGATTTGGAAAGAACTTCAACGACCACAACCGGATTTAGCAATACATCAGACTCGTCATCGGCGAATTGCGGTTCACCGCACACAACCACGTCCGGATAGCCATAACGGCCTTTTTTCATCCGCACACGCATGTCACTAGCGTATATTTCACAACCTTTCCCTCGCAATTGATATCCGACTGAAATCGTTGTGTTTGAACAGATCACATTATGTCGACGGCTAGCTCCGGCCATTGCCACGATCTCGCCATCGATTAACTCGTGTTTATCCAGAGCGGAGCGCTCGAATGCGAGGTACTCCTCTTCGGAGTAGAGCTTTCCAACTGTCGCAAGGTTCTGAGCCATATATACGGTTTGATTCTAGCAAAATCGATTCCTAATTAGTAGCTCATTCGCCTCTTGCCTCAAATCAGCTTTCCGCATAAACTCTCTAGAGACATTGCACTCGCACCCTTGAAACCGCACGCTGGAGCGTGAACTCTGAACGAATGAATTTTTATAACGACATCCTCGGGCTGATCGGCAATACGCCGCTCGTTCGCATCAACAACATAACCAAGCAGCACAAGATCAAGGCCCCGATGTACGCCAAGATGGAGAGTCTCAACCCAGGTTATTCGGTCAAGGACCGCATCGGCATCTCGATGATCGAATGGGCGGAGAAAGAAGGTGTTTTGAAGAAAGGCGGGACGATCATCGAGGCCACATCAGGCAATACCGGTATCGGGCTCGCGCTGGTGGCGGCGGTTCGCGGCTATAAATGCATCTTTGTTTTGACCGAGAAAGCTTCGACGGAAAAGGTTAGGTATCTAAAAGGTTTGGGGGCCGACATCGTGGTTTGTCCGGCGGCGGCAAAACCCGGTACGCCAGACCACTATGTAGCAACCGCAAAACGCATTTCGGAGCAAACTCCCAATTCGTTTTATCCGGACCAGTACAATCATCCAGAGAATCCGGCGGCCCACTACCGCACTACCGGCCCCGAAATATGGGAAGATACCGGGGGCAAGATCACGCATTTTGTCGCCAGCATCGGCACCGGAGGCACGATCAGCGGGACGAGCCGGTATCTGAAGGAAATGAACCCGAACATAAAGATCGTCGGGGCCGACCCGTACGGTTCGATCTTTAAGACATACAAGGAATCGGGTTTTATTCCCGAGGCAACACCGTACCTGGTCGAGGGCATCGGCCAAAACTTGCCAGTCGGCAATGCCGATTTGCATATAATCGACGAGATCATCAATATCACCGACCGCGATTCGTTCGATTTTGCACGTCAATTAGGCCGCCGCGAAGGCATATTCTGCGGCGGCTCTACGGGTACGATCTTCGCTGCCGCATTGAAGGTCGCAAAAGAACTGGACGAAACCGGTCTGGTCGTATTCATCGTATGCGACACCGGTGAGCATTACCTGAGCAAGTTTCACTCCGATGAATGGATGAAGGAAAAGCTGCTGCTCGAACCGCAGCGTATCACCGCCGGATTGATCGCTGAGACCAAGAACTCGGGTTCGCCCGTCGAGTTGATATTCGTCTCGCCGGACGAAACGGTCGATGCCGCTCTCACGCGTATGAGCGCCAACGGCGTGACGCAAATTCCGGTGCTCGAAAACAACCTGTCTGTTGGCAGCATGCGCGAGAGTCACGTCCTTTCTCTGCTGCTAAAAGACCGTGACTTGCTAGGCGCCAGGGTCGGAGATGTGATGGATGCGAGCTTCCCCGTAGTCGATGCGGACGCGAGCTTTGCCGAGATAAAAAACAAACTTACAAAATCTCCGGCCGTTTTGATTGAAGATTTTAAGCGAATTACTGCTATAATCACGCGTTCGGACGTTTTGGATATTCAAAAATAGCTCTATGAGCAACGAATCAACTCCAAAAGATCAAAATGGCGAATGGGTCATGCCTGAGCCGATATTTCGGTCATCGGAAGGATATACGCCGGGGATAAAGTCAGAGACCGTCACCGACGAGATGGAGTCTGAGAATCCGGTCGACGATGAAGTTCAAACCCTCGATGAACAGACCGAGGTATTTGACGAAACGGCCATGAACCACGTCCGTGCCGCTCCCGCGAAACCGGTTGTCGAGGCAAAAGGCGGCGGCTGTGCAAAGAGCGCCATGATGACTTTTGCCTTTATCGCGTTTCTAACCGTTGCCGTTATCACGGCGGTAATCTATTTCCTGTTTTATTCCGGACGGGCGGACAGCGGCCCTTTCTAGTAAGCGTTTTGAGTGCCTTTAGCAGGCTTTTTCGCGGGCGAAGAGGCCTGCTTAAAGCAGGGACTCAAAACGTCACGGATGGGTCATGTCCTCGGCCTTTACAAGCTCGTCAAAACGCTCGGCGCTCAATAGGTCAAGCTGTAGCGCAGATTCTTTGAGCGAAATGCCTTTTTTGTGGGCGTGTTTCGCGATCTTCGCGGCGTTGTCGTAACCGATGTGCTGATTGAGCGCGGTTACGAGCATCAACGAGTTCCTTAGATAGTGGTCGATCTGCTCGCGGTTTAGTTCTATCCCATTAATGCAGTAATCGACAAACCCGTGACATGCGTCGTGAATGAGCCGCACTGAATGCAGGAAATTGTGGATCATCACCGGCTTGAAAACATTCAGCTCAAAATTGCCCTGCGAGCCGGCAAAGCCGATAGCGGCGTCGTTGCCAAAAACCTGGACGGCCACCATTGTCATAGCCTCGCTCTGCGTCGGATTGACTTTGCCGGGCATGATCGAACTCCCCGGTTCGTTTTCAGGTAAGCTTATCTCGCCCACACCGCAACGTGGCCCGGATGCCAGCCAGCGGATGTCGTTTGCGATCTTCATCATCGAGCCGGCAAGCGTTTTTAATCCGCCGGATTCAAAAACAATTTCGTCATGTGCGGAGAGAGCGGCGAATTTATCGGGATGCGATTTAAAAGGCAAGCCGGTTAGTTCCGCGATCTTTGCCGCCGCACGCTCGGCAAATTCGGGATGTGCGTTTAATCCCGTGCCGACGGCAGTGCCTCCGATAGCGAGATCGAAAAGGCCCGGCATAACCATTTGCAGCCGGTCTATGTCACGCGTGACCAAACTCGCCCAACCGCCAAATTCCTGCCCTACCGTCACCGGTGTTGCAT
>JANPCJ010000035.1:0-2830 GCA_031430895.1 Chloracidobacterium sp.
AATATTTTGGCTTATTACGACGAGGTGAAGCATAAAGATTGGGTTCACGCACGCACTGGCGCGGAGGTTTTGAAGGCGCAGCATCCCGAATTCGAGATGTATAATCAGGGCATACACGCCCGCGCCGGTGTCTCCTGCGCCGATTGTCATATGCCGTATGAACGCACCGGCGCAATGAAGATCAGCAGTCACCACATTCGCAGCCCGCTGCTGACAATCAATCAATCTTGCCAGACTTGCCATAAGGCCGACGAAGCCGAGTTAAAGTTTCGCGTCGAAACGATTCAAGAACGCACATACAATCTGCGAAATATAGCGATGAATGCGCTGATGGATTTGATAAATGATATACAGAACGCTAAAACCGCCGGAAAGACGGACGCGGAATTAGCTGCCTCGCGCGATTTTCAACGAAAAGCACAGTTTTATCTGGATTTCGTCGAAGCGGAAAATTCGATGGGCTTCCACGCGCCGGAAGAAGCCGCCCGGATCTTAGGCGAGTCAATCAACTTTACCCGTCAGGGACAAATAGCCCTGCGCGGCGATATTTCATCGGCCCACTAATTGCACCAGGATCGCGTTCAGAACCGGGAACAGTAGCGACCGGAATTGATGCGACCGATGATAGAATGATATTCAGGTGGATAATATGACAGTTAAACAAGCAGTACTCGAAGATCTAGAAACATTGCCCGTCGTAAAGCAGGAAGAAGTCCTCGACTTCGTGCAATTTCTTAAATCGAAGCAAACAAAAAGCAAACCGCGCCGTTCGCTCAAAGGCAGCCTCGCCCACCTAAACATCAAGTGGACGGAGGAAGACATGCGTCAGGCTCGTAACGAGATGTGGCGTGGTTATACGAAAGACACCGAAGACCAATTATAGTTGATGGATAACAGCGACCGGGTTCCGGGCAACCGTGATAAAATTCAAATAGAGGTGAATGATATGACCCCAACGGAAGTACTACGAGAAATTCAAAAGATGCCGCTTTCAGATCGACACCGATTGCGAGATTGCCTGGACGAGGATATCCCGCAGGTTGAAACTAATGGAAGCTCCAAGGAGTCGGACTTCTTGGAATCGATGAAGGCGAAAGGGCTAATCACTCACGTGCCGTCGCGAAAGCCCGATCCCGAGTGGCGGCGAAACTTCAAGCGCATTAGCGTTAAAGGCGAGCCAATTTCCGAGACGATCATCCGGGAGCGTCGATAGTGGGAGCATACTTCCTCGATAGTAGTGCAGTCGTAAAGCGCTACGTGCGCGAGACGGGATCTGATTTTGTTGATGAATTAGCAGCGTCGGACAACGACAACACCATCTTTTTGGCCGACATTACGCGGGTCGAAGTAGCAGCCGCCATCGCAAGGAGACTGAAGGGCGGCAGCGTCGCAAAACAGGATGCCCGAGACGCGCTAATCGCTTTCGATTACGATCTGGCTTCTCGTTATGTCCCGCTGGAGATTTCCCCCATTCTACTGACCGACGCGATGTCTCTGGCCACAAAGCACGCGTTGCGAGGCTACGATGCAGTACAACTCGCTGCCGCTCTCAAGGTAAACAGCGATCTGCTCTTAGACCGTTTGCCGACGCTCACGCTGGTTTCAGCAGATTCGGAATTAAACGACGCCGCGACAGCCGAGGGCTTAACCGTCGAGAATCCAAACGACAACGAATAGCCGCCGCCAAACGCTGCCCCGCCGCTGCCTGGGACGCATGTCAGAATCGCGAGATTTGCTCTCCTCCTGACGCGAGGAGGAGTGGCATCTTGGCTCCCCTCCTGTTTCTAGGAGGGGTGTCGCCGCTTCGGTGACGGGGTGGTTCTCCTTGACGAGGTGGTGGGAGCGGCGACCGGGCATCCGCTGCCAACGTCACCAAAGCCGGCGAGATCAAGTACGGGTACAATGGAATGGAAAAGGGTAAGCTCGTCGTCCAGGTTCACGTTGAGTGAAGTGTGGGTGCGACGTTGCCTGTAAAAATCTACCAACTAGCCGGTTTATGAAAGGTTCCGTGAACGTCGGTTAAAGATTGAGGAAATTGGCTTGCACGAAGAACGCCGGTGCGGAGTTTCTTTATGAAGTTTGCGTGTTGTTTTAGATGAAAGCTTGGATTCTTTTGCGGATTGACCAAACCGACCGGCAAACCAAGCTCGTACCTGACGATCTTGAGAGGCTCTAAAAGATCGGAATCATTTGTCACCATTACCGCAAGTTCGTAATCGCGTTTGAACCCGTCGTTCAACATATGAACCGCAAGATTTACATCCGATCCTTTCTCCTCGGTCTTGATAACCCTAACGTATTGCTGCGGATTTGAGTTAGCAAGCGGCATCATCACTTCTTTTGTAAGAAATGATCCCTCGATTATCTCGATCTCAGGCACGGTGCGAAGCGCTCGAAAATATGTGTTCTGACGAATCGGCTGATCCGGGTCGGACGGCCTGGCCGAGACTCGTGCGGTGAAATATTTGATCTTGTTGATCGTGTCGTGTGCGAACAGCAACTGGCACATAGTCATTGGATTCAGCCATTTGTACCCGGTGCCTTTGAGCGAACCGTAATACAAATTGAATCCGTCGATGTAAATGTTGATCTTCATTTCACAGCCCAAAAACGCAGAAGGCGAAGTAATTTCTTACCTCGCCCTCGCACCCGCCCGTCGAAACGAGCGGGGGAATATGTTTTTTATTATACTTATGACACGGTTTTTTCGCAAGCCAATGACAGCCAAGCAGGAGATCATCGCGGGTGACAAACGCGCTGCCTTCGAGGCCGTGGAAAGAGATACGGTGTATAATCGCGTGGCGGCGGTGTAAGCTCGTCGTCCAGTTCT
>JANPCJ010000036.1:0-10408 GCA_031430895.1 Chloracidobacterium sp.
ATCAATCGGTTGTTGATATCGGTGATCCGAACCTGAGACACCTTTGCGGGTGAAAGAGCGTTAGCCGCAAAGACCGAAGGCTCATCCGACCATTCAATAATATCTATCTTCTCGCCGCGAAGCTCTTTGATAATCGCCTGCACACGCGACCCTTTCATACCAACGCAAGCGCCGACCGGATCGACATCTTTTTCATTCGAAGTAACCGCGATCTTGGCACGGTCGCCCGGCTCGCGGACCGCCGACTTGATGACGACCGTTTCGTCATAAATCTCCGGCACTTCCATTTCAAATAACCGTTTTATAAGCTCCGACGAAGCACGCGAACATTTGATCTGCTGCCCCTTCTGCTCTTTGGAAACATCGACGATAACAACGCGTGTCCGTTCGCCCTGATTCCACATCTCGCCGCGTGATTGCTCGTATTTCGGCACGATTGCTTCGAGATTGTTGCCGAGATCGACGATCATATCGCCGCGCTCGAATCGTTTAACGATACCGTTTATTAGCTCGCCCTTGCGGTCGATATACTCGTCGTAAACTTTCTCACGGATCGCTTCCCTGACTTTCTGAACCAGAATCTGCTTCGCCGTCTGAGCAGCAATTCGCCCAAGCTCCTCGGTCGGAAGAGGCAGCAGCAGCATATCGCCGATCTCGATCTCATCACCCGCAAGCTCAATTGCCTCTTCCAAAGAAAGCTCGCTCAACGGGTCTTCAACGGTTTGAACTACGGTCTTTTGCGCCGATATTTCAATCGCGCCTTCCTCGTTGTTCCAATCAACCTGAACGCTATCACCCGTTTTATCTTTAAACTGCTTACGAGCCGCCGCGCGCACCGCGTCCTTCATGGCCTCGATAATCATATCGCGGTCAAGCCCCTGCTCCGTGCACAATGCTTCGATACTCTGTCCGATGGATGATGTCATAACTTCCCTACGCTCAATCGTTTATACATAATCATTTCAAAGCCCTCTTCGGCTCCGCCGCTTGATGTGGGCCAGCGCTTAAATCTCTTGCGGCTACGCCGCCGCTTTTCAACCGCCTCGCCCAAATTCCTTAGTAAGATCAATCTTCAAATTCGCCTTGTCAACTTCCGAATATTCAAAACTAACCACCCCTTTCGTCCGGTCGTCGATGGTTATCATCTCGCCGTCAATTCCCACGATATTTCCCACAAAAGTCTTCTGCCCTTCGATCTCGCTCTTCGTCTTCACCTTCGCCAACTGTCCGGTAAACTTCACAAAATCGCTCAAAGAATAAAGCTGCCGCTCAATCCCCGGCGACGAAACTTCCAGCACATATCTCGACGGAATAAAGTCCTCACTATCAACGACTTCCTCAACCCCCCGCGAAACCCCGGAGCAATCATCCAGCGTAACGCCGCCGTCTTTATCAATATAAATGCGAATAACCGCATCCCGCTTCGTCCCCGCGATATCGACATGAACAAGCTCGATTCCCTTCGCCTCAACCACCTGCCGCGCGATCGCTTCAACCCGCTCAATTATCAATCCCTTGTCCATCTTCCCCAACCCAAAAGAAAAAGTGGGTGCGAAACCCACTTGACACGTGAAACCAGCGCATCGTCAGCAAACGAATATATTACTTTAGTCTTGTGTTTTGTGCAAGCTCAGAAAGCTCCCCTCCTTACGAAGGAGGGGTGGCTGCCGCTTCGGCAGACGGGGTGGTTCTCTGGACGGCGGGGATATCGAATGTCCCTGCCGGACAATGAGTTCTGGGTTCTGTGAAAACGCCGCGAGAGTCGTCAGGCATATCAGAGCGGTTATCAGCGGCAATGCGGATTTGAGTTTGTGAATAGATGGGAAAGTGTTCATAGTCATGAGCGGCGTCAGATGCCGGAGTAAGCGGGTGCAGAGCAACCCTTACTGACCTGTCATCCGGGTTTAATCGAATCTGAAAAATCAGCTTGAATTTATTGCCAAGTTAATTTAGGAGAGTTCAAGATGAATTAAATTGCAGGTCGGGAAGGGCTGCTCTGCACCCGCTCTTAAATTCGCACAGCAGAACCGGCAATGTGGTTTTGAATTTCTGAATAAATGCGAAAGTGCTCATATTCATTCGTGGCGTCAGGGCCTGTTCAAGTCGATATTCGTCATCCTCCTCATTTCCAGATTCAGAATCGAGCCTCCGTGGACGGTCTCTTCACCGCATTAGCGGTGGTTGAATGTAGCCGTGGGTTTGAACCCACGGTTGCGGGGAGTAACGATTGTTGTCGCGTCAGCGACAATTGAATGTGCCAAGGCGTTTGATTCAACCGTCGCTGACGCGACGCCGTTTCGGAATATGGATTTCCGTGGGTTGAAACCCACGGCTACAATCATTACATCGCTACGCGATGGAGAAATAGGCTGTTCGAAATTACCTCGGATTATAAAGCGCAAATCCGGGGATGTAAAGAAAATTGCGTTGTGTTGATGCACAAGCCCGCGCGTGAGCAAGGGCGATACCTGCAAGTGGCGTGTTTCGCCCTTGCTTACGCGCGGGCTTGGGCACTTGTCGAGAAGAGCGGGTGCAGAGCAGCCCTTCCTGACCTGAAATCTGCGCCATGTTTTTTCTTCCCTGCCAGCTTGAATGAAAATCAGCCTGAATAAAACCATTCAACGGGCCAAAGTTTGCAAGTCAGGAAGGGTTGCTCTGCACCCGCTCTTTTCTTTCAGCCACCTAAACTTCAACCCCAATGATCTAATACCTCGCCACCACAATCGGCCGGGTCTCGGATTCGCGGCGGTAGAAAACCCTTGGGCGCTGGAGAGCGAGCGATTTTTCGGCGGCGGTGGATTTTGGGCGGAGCAGTCCTCGGGCGGCTTTTCGGCCGGAGTCGCGTTCTGCGCGGTCGATTTCGGGGACGCGCTCGGTGGCGTAGTCGAGCCATTCGCGGAGCAGGATTTGGCCGTCCTTTGGGTTGCGGTCGGCATCGCGCCCTTTCAGGCCCTGGACTACGAGGGCGTGGGTCAGGTAGCCGTGGCCGAGCTGTACATCTTCGAGCGCGTCCTGGTAGCCTTGAGCGGCGGTCAGGATGTACATGCCTTTTTCATAGGCCAATTGGGCGAGGCCTTTGCTGTTCATCGGGCCGCGGCGTTTTTCCTCGATGTCGAGCGCCTTGCCGGAATTGCAGGCGTCGATGACGAGGAGCATCTGGCCGGCGTCGATGCCCTCGACGGCCTTGCCGATCTCTTCGTCAGAAATTCCGCTCTCGAGCAATTTCTTAATATCCTCGTCATCCATCGTCGCCCGACTGCCCTTGTAACCGAGATCGTGCGGGATCAGGTAAAAGCGGTTCTGGTCAGCCAGCCCGTGACCAGCGTAAAAAATGGTCAGGCTGTCCTCGGGCTTGATCTTTGCGGCCAGGTTGGCGAGCGTTTTGAGAATATTGTCCTTTGTCGCCTTGGCGTTTGGCAGAATGATGGTTTCGATGTGTTCGGACGTGCCGAGTTTGTTCTGTTGACCTTTTATTTCATCGGCAAAGGTCTCGGCATCTTTTACGGCCACGTTTAAATTGAACTCCGGGTTCGTATATTCGTTGACTCCGATGGCGAGGATGTATGAAGCGCCCATTCGGGCCAGCGCGGGCGGCCCGGTAACCATCAGAGATTGATCGCGGCTCTTAACGTCATCGGCGTTAAACGCATAGGCGGTCAAACGGTTTGGCCCGGCGACAATGGAAATGGTCGCCTCGAACATTTTTGATCTGTCCCCTTTCAAAACGTCCCCGCGCCACACTTTAACGAGAGCGCCGTTTCGGAATAAGCGGAGATCCTTGGCCCCGCCGGGCGCCCTGGCGACATCTATTCGGACCGTCACCTCTCGCCCGCTCGCACCCGGCTCGCTTTCTAGCCGGGTCAGAATTATTTCAGGCTGACGGCGATCTTTGGTCGAAATGTTTGAATTAGGCAGTTTCCTACTGCTAAATAGATCGGCGAGAAGGCCCGGCACGTAGAATTCGTTAAAAAATACCTCGACCGGTTTTGTGTTAAACGTGTCTTTTTCAAACCGCCATGAAAGCTGATCGTACGAAGTCGGCGAGCCGTCAAAAAAGCCTTCGGGCGCGGCCACCAGCCAATCTTCGCCGTTCTTTAACGAGAGCAAGGTCGCGACACGCTCGCCGGTGTCGCCCGTCCAGGCGATAATGCTGCCATCTTCGCTGGCCGACGCGAGCCAACGTCCGTCAGAGGTAAACGCAGATGACATGACACTGCCGGAATGACCCGCGAGCGGGCGTATTTCCTTGCCGTTTACGACATCCCATATCCGCGATGTCTTGTCGAAACTCGATGATGCAATCTGCGTCCCGGCGGGATTAAACGAGATCGCATTTATCGTTCCCGCGTGACCGGACAAGGTCTGCAAAACTTGTCTCGATGCGAAATCCCAAACGCGGATCTTACCATCAAACCCGCCCGCAGCCAGCAGTTTTCCGTCCGGGCTAAATGCGACGGTGTGGATAGCACCGGAGCGCGGTTCGATTGTGTGAATGAGCTTTTCGGTCGCAACATCCCATATCTTTATCGTCGAGTCACCGCTTCCCGATGCGATAAACCGCTCATCCGGGCTGATCGCGACCGAGATCACCTCGCCGGTGTGTCCGTCGAGCAAACGCGGCCGTGCTTTCGGGTCGTCCAGATTCCAAAGCCCAATTTTCCGGTCGGCGCTCCCGGTCACAAGCAGCTTTCCCTTTGTGCCAATAGCCAACGTACTGATCGACCCGCCATGGCCGGGTAGGGTGTCAATCGGTTTTACCAAGAACGTGTCCCATATTTTGACGGTGCCGTCGAGGCTGCCGGATATGATTCGGCGACCCGGTGTTTCAGGTACGAACGCTACACAGTTTACCCGACCAGTGTGACTCTTTTTTGAGGCCAGGCTCTCGCCAGTTTCGAGGTCCCACAATTTGACCGAGTTATCGTAACTCGCGGCGGCCATCCACCGGCGGTCGGAGCTGAAGGCAACACCATAAAAACCGGTGGGGTGATTTTCCAGGCTCGCAAGCTGTTTACCCGTCGCAGCATCGAAAATCAGGGAGCGTCCGCTGCCCTCGCCGGTCGCGAACAAACTGCCGTCCGCGCTGAAAGCCGCCGATTTGGCCGCGTTCTCGGTATCGCCAACCGGGGTTCCCGCAGGGACGAGCGGTCCCTTGACACCCGTGTCCCAAACTTTTCTTGAACGGTCGGAATCGCCAGACATTAGCTTTGTCGCCGTCGTAAAATTGAGCGCTTGAATATCACTCGAATGGGCGGTATCGACTTCAAGACTCTTGCCATCGACCGTCTTCCATAGCCGCACAGTCTTGTCCTTGTCAAAGCCGCCGGACGCCAGAATCTGGCCGGTTGGGTTAAACCGAAGCACCCTTATCTTGTCGGTGTGCCCGATCAAGGTGTTGTTAAGTTTGGCTTTCCCGATATCCCAGATTTTTATCGTTCGATCTGCGCTGCCCGAGGCGAGCGTTAAACCATCCGGACTAAACGCCACTGCCGAGATCGAAGCCGTATGGCCGGGTAATTTGGCAACTTCCATCCCCGTTGCCAGGTCGCGCACGAGAATGGTTTTACCCGATCCGCCGGATGCTACGCGCGTACCATCGGGGCTAAATGCCACGGCCTCCACAGTACCTTCCATCACGGCCAGCTTTCCTGTCTCCGATCCCGTCACAACGTCCCATATCCGAACCGCCCCATCGTTCCCGCCAGAGGCGAGCAACTTGCCGTTCGGGCTCGATGCGAGCGTTTTGACGGCGCCCCTATGCCCGGCCATCGAGCGCAGCTCGCGGCCCGACTCGATGTCCCAGAGTTTGATCGTATTGTCAAAACTCCCGGTCGCGACCCAGCGGTTATCAGGGCTAATGACAATCGCCTCCACTGAACGGATGTGCCCCGTTTGCATGACCAGCTCCGGTTTGGCCTGCTGCTCCGATTGCTTTTCAGCTCTCGAAACAGACCTATCTCCGATCGCCGCCAAGGCCGCTAACAAAAGGAACAAACCGACAATAATACTTCTCATAATGGAACGCTCCGTTTTATGGAGAATTAGTAAACGGAATCACTCTATCCGTACTCAGGCCGAATTGTTGGGCGCCGAATTGCGGGTTGTTTGTGCATGACCAGATAAACCAGATGCCGGTTGAGGGGCGGTAGACGGCGAGGTCGGCCCGTTTGTCGCCGTTGTAATCGGCCGGGACGGGCAGGTCGCCGGGGCTGCCCCACTGGATGCCGGCAAATTGGCCGTTTGAGCTGTTGATGCGGTACCAGACGCCGGTTGATGGGCGATAGACGGAAATGTCGGCCCGGCTGTCGGCGTCGTAGTCGGCCGGGACGGGCATGTCACCGAGGGCTCCGAACTGGACGGTGAATGTCTGTTGGTTTGAACTTCTGATACCAAACCAGATGCCGGTTGACGGGCGGTAAATGGCGATGTCGGCACGTCCGTCGCCGTCGTAATCGGCCGGTCTCGGGATATCGCCGGCCAGCCCGAACTGGACCGCGCCGTAGTTATTCGCCGGGTCGATTGACGTATACCACGTCCCGTTCGATGGCCTGAAAACGGCGATATTGTCGCGCCGGTCGCCATCGTAATCCGCCGGTACGGGTATGTCGCCGACCGCTCCGAACTCATTAGCGACAAACTGACCATTCGAGCTGTTGGAGCGGTACCAGGATTGGTTCGACGACCGGAATACGGCGATGTCGGTCCGTCCGTCACCATCATAGTCGGCGGCGACCGGAATGTCGGTCGGCAGACCGAACGGCAGATTGTCAAACGCGGTGAGTCCAAGCCTTTGAACAAACCAGGTTCCGACCGACGGCCTGAAAACAGACAGATCGGCGCGTCCGTCGCCGTCGAAATCGAAGCGTGTCCGGTTCGTTAAGCTGCCGGCGGCCTGGTTGATGGTGATTGCCTGGCCGGCGACGGTGATCGTTGCCGTTCGGGCGACGCCGAGGTTGCCGGAAAGCGTGAAATTGACGGTGCCGGTGCCCGGCCCGCTGCCGGTCAGGCCCGGTGTCATGCAATAGTCGCTCGCCGCCGGTAACCAAGCACAGCCTGATCCGGTTGTAACCGTAAAACTGCCAGTGCCGCCCGTGGCTGGGAAACTGGATTGGGGCGGCTGTGACAGAGTATAGACACAACCGACGACGCTGAGATTGACGGCATTTGAAGTTCCGCCGCCGGGAGCAGGGTTGACCACCCTGACGGCAATTGTCGCGGCCGATGCGATATCGGCGGCGGCGACATTTACCACGATCTGAGCGGCGGTAAACGATACCGGAGTGCGCTCCGGCCCATTGTTCAACGTAACGCGCGAACCGCCGATAAAGCCCGTGCCGTTTATCGTCAAATCAAACGCCGGATCACCCGCCGTCCTCGTATTCGGCGAGATATTCGTGATCGTCGGCACGGCGTTGAGTCCCGCCGCCTGGCGGATAATAACGGGTTCCGGGCGACCGCTGATAGTGATCCTTCCCATTCTCGCCACGCCGGTATTTGCCTCGAGCGTGAATTCTACCGTGCCGTTGCCGGCCCCGACACCAGAACGCACCGTTAGCCATGTATCGTTGGGGTCATCGCGCCGCGCCTGCCACCCGCAGTTTGCCGAGTTTGGCGTTGTGATGACGCTAAACTGCCCATCTCCGCCCGCCGAACCCATCTCGGCCGGGTCCGCGGCACTGTATGTGCATGCACCAGTTGGCGCCGCTATTTCGACACCCGTCACATCGGCCGTCAGGTTGATCGGCGGCGGTGTTCCAAACTCAAACCCGTCGCGAAACGCTACCGGCTGGTATATGCCCGGCGGCAGATTGCGAAATTCGAATTCTCCATTCACCCCGGTCAAGGTGCGAAGGCTGATCGGCGGGATGCCCGGTGCCGGCGTGTAGTCCAGATCGACTATCGTGTTCGCACCGCCCGCCATCACCCGTCCCCTGATGTTGTACGTCGCCGCGTCCACATCCGACGCGATAAATCTTGGACTGCCGATACCGAAATTATCCGCCCGGTCCAGAATCCTGTTGTACACAAGTACCGCCTCGACAAAACGCCGGTTCATCATCGACGGCACCACTTCATGCATCGCCTGCGGGCTTGACGTGCAAATGTATTGTGCCGACGACGGTACGCCCGATCCCGACTGTTCGGGGAAATTGAGTACGCAGTTCTGCGGATTGCCACGGCTCGCTCTTGGTGATTCCGCCTGCCCCGGCCTTTGCGCCGAGGCTCCCAGGCTCACCCTCAATCGTGCCTGTGCGACGTCATCGGCCGTGATGCCCCTGACAAACCCGGTGATCATCTGCGAAATTAGAAATCCCGGATTCGACATGTTGTTCTGCCCGCCCATGCCGGGCCCTTCCATCAGCTCATCAAGCAGCCGGAACGACGTGTCGAGCGGGAAGTTGTTCGGGTTCCAGACAATCCCCGTCGGCCCCGTGATCGTCACCGTGAATATGCCGTCAGACGGCAGATTGAACTCGTATACGCCCACCGAAACCCTTGTCGCGTCCCGCGTTATCGCCCCGTTGCTCGCCCGTACCGTGTCCGGAACGATCGTCACCGTGTTGCCGTTCAGGTTGAGCAAATACAAACGGTACAAACGCTGATACTGCATAAACGCCAGTTGTATCGTCCCCACCGCTCCATTCTTGCCATCGACCGCGATCACATACCGCGTCCCGCCGTTGGCCCGGAAATTCACCTTGCTCGTCCGGTCAAATGCCGTCGTATCGTCATTCGAACCGACCAGAGTCATATTCGCAAACGTGCAGGCGTCCGACAATGGACAGGCGTAGATCGCCATCACCGTGTCAAAGCTGCTGCCGGATGTTGAAAAAGTGTAAAGTCCGCCCGCATTCGCCTGAGGTGTAAATGAATACCATACCGACTTCACCGCCGTATTCCCCGCATGCGCCGGTTCGCCCGACTCACGGGTCGCGTTCGTGTTGAATCCCGTTACCGCACCTGACAGCGGCGTGACACAGGTCGATCCAACGAAAACCAGACATTGGGCATTCGCAAACAGATCATTTGTCGGTGCCGTCGCCGCAAACTGCATTATCGTATGCACCCGCCCGGCGACCGTGATCGTATCCGTCCGGGCTCCCGATCCTAAAGGATTCGCCCCGACGCTAAACGTCACCCGACCGCTCACATACGAAACAATACTGTAAATCGACCCCGCCGGTGCAACCGGTGCCGTCTCAGGTGCACATCCCGGCTGTGTCAGCACGTCAAAAAAGAACGTCCCGCCCGTCGATGGCACATTTGTCAGCATCGGCGACAACGTGTACACACACGTCTGAACCGGTGCCTCAAACAGCGACAGAACATAATTCCCGCTCCCCGTCGCCCCGCCGATCGCACGTATCGTATAAGCCCCCGTCGCCGTCAATGTCAAATAATCACTAGCCGGCAGCCGCGAATCCCTAACCCCCGCAACCCCGCCACCTGTCACAACCGCTCCACCACCCGGACTCACAAGCTCTATCCTCGAAAAGAAACTCCCCGTCGTCATCGTCAACGCGATCCGCTGCCCCAACGTCCCATTAAACGTATAAAAATCCGTCCTCTCATCGTTGACAAGACAAGAGGCAGAACCCATCGTCCCATTAAACGATTGTCCGACCGTAAACTGTATCGGGTTGCACACCGGTGCCCTGACCTCGACGATCGTTCCCGTCACCGAGCTCGGGGTCCCGACCGTATAACCCGGCCCGGGCGTCAACGTCACGATAACAGTCTCATCAAGTTCTAACATCAGATCAGGAATTGGGTCGATGATAAGCGACGCCGTCGCGCTCCCGGCCGTAAAATCGACAATGCCATTCGTGTTTACCAATGATCCGTTGATACCCGCCACATAATCCGGGCCAAAAACCGCCGTTCCACTCACCACGAAATTCACGCTCAGCGGACCGCTCGTCAATCCATTCCGAGTAAAGGTGTAAATCAGATTCGCCACCCCATTCTCAGTCACGGAAGCCGGAGCAACCGACACTGAGACACTGGCGTCGTCGTTGGCAATAGTGCCCGACGCACTGGCGGGGTTCCCTGCAGTATAGCCCGCACCCGGAACCACGGTATGCACAATGGTCTCGTCAGTTTCAACCAACAGGTCGCTGATCGGATCAATAATCAGCTGCGCCGTCGCCGCACCCGGCGCAAACGTAATCTGTCCGGCAGCCGCGGAACAAGCCACCCCAGCCGCGCCGGTACCCGCGGCACACGAATAGTCCGAATTAAAGTCCGCCGTGCCGCTCTTTGCGAAAGAAACCACCAACTGGCTGGCGGTAGAACCAGTGCGGGTAAACGTATAAACAAGATTCCCCGCACCGTCTTCATTCACCACCAGCGGCGCGACCGCGACTGTAACTACAGCCGTCGGATCATCGTCGTCAATGATCGTGCC
>JANPCJ010000037.1:0-4894 GCA_031430895.1 Chloracidobacterium sp.
GCCCGAAGGTCTCGAGCAGCGGCTGCTGGTCCCACAACCGGATATTGTTGACCGTGCGCCGGTTTTCCTCGATGTCGGCGGCGGTCAACGCCGTGCTGCCGGAAATCTCGCGCTCCTCAACCTGATTCAACCCGAAAGCCGCTCGCGTTGCCGCGATATTATGTTCAATAAACGATGTTTCCTTTGCCAGTTCGTTCGGCGCGACCGAAACTCGCTGAACCAGCGCGGGATAAAGCCAGCCAGCCGCCATAACCAGAACAAGCATAGCCGCGCCCGCCAAAACCAAACGATTGGTTCGACGGAAAATACAAAAGACAGCGAAGACTGTCGCCAGAGCCGCCGCCGCGATTTGCGCCCAAAGCAGCGGCATCGCCGCATTAACGTCCGCGTAACTCGCTCCGAAAAATCCCGTTCCCGAAGATAGCGGCAAATGCGCGATGCTCAAATCAGTTTTCCATGCGACGAGCAGAAAAGTCGCCGCCGCCAAGCCGAGCAGATGAGCGCGTCCCTCTCGCGGAAACTTAAAGTTAGTGAATTTTTGTGTCTGCCGGTCGAATTTAAAATTCGACCCGGCAAGATACATCGCCGCTACGCCGATTATGTTGACGATCAAGAGCAGAAAAAGCACAGTCGAGACCCAATCGAGAGCGGGCAGTGTGAAAACATAGAAAGCAATATCACGCCCGAACAGAGGGTCAGTAGTGCCGAAGGGAACTTGATAAAAATAGCGCATTATAATTTCCCACGCGCCGAGCGCGGTAAAACCCGCCAGCAGTCCGACGACAATGGCCGCCATAATCGGAGCGCGTTTGAGCGTCGGCAAAATTTCCGGCACGCCATCAAAATCCGCCAAATCCGCGCGGGTAGAAGACTCGGAAGCGGAAGGCGCCGCCAGCCGCAAATTGATCCACGTTAAAATGCCGGCGCCGATGCCGACTGTCAAACTCGTTAATATCGTCGTGGTCCAAATCGTGCTGAAAACGCCGGCAAAGCCCAGGCTTGAAAACCACAGATACTCGGTGTAAAGGTAAGCGAAAGCGAACCACGCCGCGACAAGCAATCCGATGCCCGGAACGATAAACCTCCACATTGCTGGTTTACCCACGATAGTCAATTTTCGCTGTTCTTCGGGCTGTTTTTCGACAGCCGATCCATTAGTAATGTTAACCACTCTTTCCGCAGTATTCATTTTTATCTCCCATCGTCGTAAATGCCGGGCATTTAGTTAAAGTGTTCTTTCTACCGGAGTTGATTTACCCGTTTGTAGCTTTGTATAACCGAAGTTTCTTTGCAAGTTACATTCGCAACCCGTGTGCCGCGTTTTTTCGCATTAAAAACACATCGTTTTTGTTACGGCGAGAAAGATGTCGGGATTTCCACCGTTTACGGCGAAGCTAGTTCCTCTCAATCGCTCCGTTTAGGATCCGTGCAATTTGCTTAACCGCGGTGATTTCCTCGTCACAGATACGGACGCCGCCGGACGGGGAATTAGAGTCGCCGCCAGAGGCCTCGGCGATCAGCGTGCACTGCGAGATCAGGCTGTATTTCTCGTTTGCATGGTCGTCGTCGGAAAGTGTTTCCAATCCCGCCCTCAGCTTTTCAAGCGACTCTTGGAAAAACTCGCCCTTCGGGCTAAGTTCCAACCAACCGAGCAGCCTGTTCAGGTTTTCATTGTTCGGGTCAACGCCAAGGTCGAATAGCGAATCGAAGATCATCTGCCGTTCGCCTTTGGTTATGCGGCCGTCGGCCCACGCGACCTTAACGAGCGGCAGCAATTTGAGATGGTTATCGATGCCGTTCTTTTTCGCGTCGGAACCCGTCGCTGGTAGTCGCGTCTCCAAGCGGGAAAATCGTTTCTCCGTTTCTTCGAGTTTGTTTTGCTCGTTTTCGCCACTCGAATGTCCGCGCCACATGCCGAATATTTGCTTCTGGCCGAGGTCGGCTATATAACGGGTTTGCCCAAGCATGAGCGACGAGATCGTTGCGGTTTGACCGACCGGCAGGCCGGAAAGCAGGCCGGCGATACCGTCCCACAAAAGTTCGACCATCGCGGCATGCGGACGAGTAGTAAGCCTCGCCACTATCTCGGCGAAATTCTCATCAAC
Source organism: Chloracidobacterium sp. (assembly GCA_031430895.1). Lineage (GTDB taxonomy): Bacteria > Acidobacteriota > Blastocatellia > Pyrinomonadales > Pyrinomonadaceae > OLB17. Next base: position 2,106 of record JANPCJ010000037.1, read on the forward strand.
TCGAAACAGCCCGTAAGCCTCCGCCGTCTTCAAGATTGCGTTCTGTTCCGCCCTTCCTACCCTGCCATCTACCCAGGCGACCTCGATCATCGGCGTGAGCATCAGCACGTATGCTTCGTCCGACGTCCTGCCCGTAATCTGTAGCAGGTTCCGGATACGCCGGGCGTAGCCGACGAATTGTCGTTCGTTACTTGATTGTTTTCGATATTCCGCGATACCTTGCATTGAGAAATTATTCATCTGCATACTCCTCTGTTTTGAGCCTGCAAATACAAAAAGACCTCTTGCAGACTAAAGCCGCAATAGGTCTCGATATTTCCCAACGCACCGGCTCGCTTGGCTATTTATGCGAACGTATTGACGATGTGCTGGACCTCTGAGTAAACAGAGGTTTCTACTCCCCTAACTAAATTGTAATGAGACTGTAACTAAACACTATGAAGTTGTCAAGTAACCGCCAATGGTAGTGAATCAAGCCTGTTAACACTGGTTGGCATCAATGCGCACCAGACAAGTCGCGCATCCCCAATAAACATTGAACAGAACCCCCAGCTGCAAGCTTTAGACCCTTAGCGAGCCGCGGAATGCTCTGGCGGCATAGTAGGAGTCAGCGCCGTTGTGAAATACGAACACGGTGTCGTAACGCCGGTCGCAGAAGAGGGCGCCGCCGAGGTTTCTGATTTTCGGTGGCGTTTCGATCCAGCTCGACGTTTTCAGATCAAACTCCTTCACAGCAAAGGAAAGCCCGAAGACCTTTCGACCAAGGAACGTGAGACGCTGCAAAAGCGGACGTTTTACGGCAAGGAAAAGAAATCGCTCGCCTATATCATCGGCATCATGAACATGATCCTGCACGGTATCGAGGCGCCGAATATTGTTCATACCAATACGCTTGCCGAAAACCTCGCCGATATCCAGGAACGCGACCGTTACGATGTTGTGCTCGCAAATCCGCCGTTCGGCGGCAGCGAGCGGCCTGAGGTGCAGCAGAATTTCCCGATCAAGACCGGCGAGACGGCGTTTCTCTTCTTGCGGCACTTTATCAAGATCCTAAAGGCCGGAGGCCGCGGCGGCGTGGTTATCAAAAACACATTTCTCTCAAACAGCGACAACGCCTCGGTCGCCTTGCGAAAGACCTTGCTCGAAAGCTGCAACCTTCACACCGTCCTCGACCTGCCCGGCGGCACATTTACCGGAGCGGGTGTCAAAACGGTCGTGCTGTTTTTTGAAAAAGGCGCTCCGACGCGAAAGGTAAACCTCGACCGCAATCTCGGCAAGACAAATCCGCTGAATGAGAGCGATCTGGCTGAGTTTGTCGAGCTGCAGAAGGGCAAGGGAACTAGCGAAAATTCGTGGACGATCTCGGTGGACGGTGTGGACAAAACGACGTTCGACCTCTCGGCAAAGAACCCGAATTTAGCCGAGGAAACCGCATTGCGGGAACCGGCGGAGATTCTGGAAGAGATTTCACGGCTTGATAAGGAAAGCTCAGAAATTTTGAAAGCCATCGGAGCAATGGTTTGATCGCGTAGCGATCCTGTGAATGTAGCCGTGGGTTTCAACCCACGGACCGGTAAAAATGACATCCTCGTCGCGTAGCGGCGGATGAATTTGACGCGGTCAATGTCAGTCGTCGCTACGCGACGTAAATCCATTTTTCGTGGTTCCGTGGGTTTCAACCCACGGTATGATGTAAAAAATGATCCGCGTCGCGTCAGCGACCGCATGAAAATGGCAACACGTTATTCAACCGTCGCTGACGCGACGCGAAATGATTGGGATGGATCGTTACCGTGGGTTGAAACACCACGGCTACAATCATTTGATCGCTACGCGACCGGGAGAAAATTAACTAAAATGGACTGAGTGGGCGAGGTGCAAGGGGAAAAGAAGTTGACTGAGTGGACGAGGTGGACTGAATGGACAAATCTAAAGAACCCGAGAAACTGATACCGCCGCATGGCGGTTACAGAAAGCTCAAGAGCTTTCAGGTTTCGCAGCTTGTCTATGATGTGACCGTCCGTTTTTGCGACCGTTATATCGACAAACGCAGCCGGACGCATGACCAGATGGTGCAGGCGGCACGGAGCGCCCCCAGCCTCTTACCCTGAGATCGCCGCCAACGGTGCCCTCGCTCTGCTCGCGGTAGCGTGCAGCCTGCTCGACAGGCAGATCGCTTCTTTAGAAAAAAGACTTTGTCGAAGAGGGCGGGTTTACCGAGCGGCTCTATAGGGTCAGAAAAGCGGCGAGGGGAAAAGATGGAGGACATAGTGGACGAGGTGGACCGAGTGGACGGTAGTTGTCCACAAAGTCCATTTAGTCCACTCTGTCAACTGTCCGCCGTCCACAACAAACGAAAAACCAATGAATGAGGCCGACACAAGAGCAGAACTGATCGAACCACAGTTAAAGGCAAGCGGCTGGGGCGTGGTCGATGGCTCTCGTATTCTGCGTGAGTATCACATTATCGCCGGAAAGATCCAGACGGGCGGCCAAAGGGCAAAGCCGCTGATCGCCGATTTCATCCTCGAATACAACAACCGCAAGATCGCAACCATTGAGGCAAAGTCGGACGAACTCGATGTCGCCGAGGGCGTGATGCAGGCAAAGCAATACGCCGCAAAGATGGAGATCGATTACACCTTTGCCGCAAACGGCCGGGAGATATATCAGATCTCGATGAAAGCGGCCGAAGAAGGTCTGGTCACAGTTTTTCCGACGCCGGACGAGCTTTGGGATCTGACATTTGCCGAGCAAAATGAATGGCAAAATATGTTCGATTCGGTTCC
>JANPCJ010000038.1:0-3496 GCA_031430895.1 Chloracidobacterium sp.
GCTTCGTGTTCGACGCGGGTAGTGACTATGTGATCGCGATCCGGGTTTGCTTCGAGAGCGCCGAGAATCGCCCAATTGTCGCTCTCGGTCCCGCAGGATGTGAAAACGATCTCGCCCGAGTCTGCCGCACCGATTAGCTCAGCGACCGAGGAGCGGGCCTTGGTGATTGCCGTTGAATTTTGTCTGCCCAGCGAATAAGCTGACGACGGATTGCCGAACGAGGCACCGAGATACGGCAGCATTGCATCTAAAACTTCCGGTGCGACCGCGGTCGTAGCGTTGTTATCGAAGTAAATCATCGGGATGTTACAAAATGACGGCGTTCTCAATTTACCATTTAACATTTAGCCATTACAATTAGCCTAACCGTGAGCGCATTACTACAAATAACCGAACCGAACGGCCGGATCTGGGAGACTGATCTGGTCCCGGGAACTGCCTATTCAATTGGCAGGGCGAAGGAAAACGACATCGTGCTGAACGACCGGCGCGTGTCACGCAAGCATGCCCGCGTTACAAGCGACGGCGACAGATTCATGATCGTGGACGGCTATTTGGAGAACGGCAGTCTCGTTCGCAGCGTCAATCATGTCTTCGTAAACGGCGCTCCGATGCTTGAGAAACATCTGGAGGCCGGCGATTCGATCATCATCGGTGAAAGCAAGCTCGAATATAAGGTTCTGGAACTGGTTAAACCGGCCCCCGAACCGATACCTGACGTTTTGAACCGCAGTATTACCGGAGCGAATTTCGACCCGGAAACGGTCGACGTTATTACAGAAGGCGTAAATTACGACGACAAACCGCTAGGTCATACGCAGGTCCAGCTTTCGGCGAATGAAATAATCGGCCGGCAAACGCACCTTTCGATAGAGTCCTCGGTCGCTTCGCCCGAAGAGGTAAAGGACCTCCGGCGAAAAGCGAAGATGCTCGAACTTCTCTACGAAATGAGCAAGTCGATTGGCACGGTATTTGACTTAAAAGAAATATTTGAAAAAGCGACCGGCCTGATCTTTCGCGGAACGCCCGCCGATCGAGTCGTTGCCCTGATCGCCGATGAGACGATTGACGGCAAGATCCTTGAATACAGCCTGATTCCGATTGCGGTAAAAACGCGCGACGTGCTTACGGACATGCTGACGGACAAGTTGACGATCAGCCGCACCATTACCCAAAAGGTGATGCGCGAAAAGGTTGCATTGTTGTCGCAGGACGCCAAGACCGACGCGCAGTTTTCGGGCGCGGATTCGATCGTTTCGCAGGGTGTAAGATCGACGATCTGCGCTCCTTTGATAACCGAATCGAATGTTCACGGCGTGCTGTATGCCGATCGGCTCGACCCATTTGCTTCATTTACAGCCGATCATCTTGAGATGATCAGCGCTGTGGCGGCGCAAACGGCCGTTACGGTCGAAACGGTAAAGGCCCATAAACGCCTGGCCCGCGAAGAAGTTGCCAGGGCAAATTACAGCCGCTTCATGCCGGAATACGTCGTAAAGCAGCTGCTTGAAAATCCGGATTCGTTCCGTCTCGGCGGCGTAAACCAGGTTATAACGGTGCTGTTCGCCGATATACGCGGGTTCACGGCGTTCTCCGAAAAGGCGAAGCCGGAAAAAGTGGTCGGGCTGCTGAACCGTTATTTTTCGGTGATGACCGACATCATTTTCGAGCACGGCGGCACGCTGGACAAATATATAGGCGACGGGCTGATGGCGATATTTGGTGCCCCGACGGCGACCGAAGAAGACGCCTTGAATGCCGTAAAGGCGGCGGTGACCATGCAAAAACGGCTGGCGCACCTGAATACCGAACTAAGCGCCGAAGGTTACGGGCAGATATCGGTCGGCATCGGGCTGCATACCGGCGAGGCGACGATCGGTTATATCGGTTCGAACAAGCGGTCGGAGTACACGGCGATCGGCGATACGGTCAATTTGGCATCGAGGCTCGAATCGAACGCCGTGGGCGGCCAAATCCTGATGAGCGAGGCAACCGCCGCGGCAAGCGGCAATCTGGTCCCGGTAAATACGCTTGAGCCAATGACCGTAAAAAACCGCGTGCAGCCGGTAAATGTGCTCGAGGTAAGGTGGGGTTAAGGGCCAAAATTCGCCGAGAATATTTGTTGTCAGGCGCTCCGCAAAAGGAATATAATTTTATCGGGTTGCAGTTATGCTAAGAATCTCGTCTCTCAAAAAACTGGTAACCGATTCGATGGCGATCGACCTCGGCACGGCCAGCACGATCATCGCGGTTAAGGGCCGCGGTGTCGTTTTGGACGAGCCGTCGCTGGTCGCGATCAACGAGTTGACGGAAGAGATCGTTGCCTTTTGCGAGGAAGCCGGGGACATGACCGGACGCGAGGGACGCGATATCGTCGTCCGCGCGCCATTGATCGGCGGCGTGGTCGGTGACTTTGAGCGGACCAAAAAAATGCTCGCACATTTCGTCAGGAAGGCCAAAACGGGCGGTTCGCAGGTTTCGCTCCAGGCCGTGATGAGCATGGTCTCGGACGTCACGCATGTCGAACAGCGGGCACTTTTTAACGCCGCCGAAGAGGCTCATATCGGCAAGGTCTTTATGATGGAAGAGGGCCTCGCCGCCGCCTTTGGCGCCGGTGTCCTGCCATCCGATAAACGCGCCACGGCCATCGTCGATATCGGCGCCGGGACGACAAATATAGCCATCATCGCCAAAGGCGCGATCGTTCATTCGACATCCGAGCGCTATGGCAGCAACTCGATCAACGAGGGCCTGGCGACACATATCCGCCGTCACCGCGGCCTACAGGTTGGCGAGGAAACGACCGAGATTTTAAAAACGAAGTTTGTCTCGACATTTCTGCCTGAGGATCTTTCAAAGACGATCGAGGTGCGCGGCCGCGACGTCCAGACCGGCGGCCCCGGAGCGGTCGAGATTACGGCCGGCGAGGTTTATCCGATAGTCGAGGCCATCGTCCGCCGCATCGCTTCAAGGGTCAAGGACACGCTCACCGAGCTCCGTCCCGAGGTCTCGGCCGACATCTACGACCGCGGCGTCATCCTCACCGGCGGCGGCGCCCTGCTCGAGGGCATCGATCAATACATGCGCTCATTTATCAATCTCCCGGTCACCATCGCCGACGAGCCGCGCTACGCCACCGTCAACGGCCTGCTAAAAATGTTCGATGACCAAAAACTCCTCGACCGCGTCTCCCGCAACGAGCTCGGAGTCCTCCAAAACGCCGAGATACCGTTTGAGGCTTAGATAGAGAACGGCAGTAACAAAATAAAGAGAATAAATAAGTGTATCTCATGCGCATATTGGGTTCGCCGACTAATGGCCACGCTCATGAACGTACAAGAACAGATCAAAGAGCATATTGCGAGTCACCCGGAACCAAAACGCAGCGAGCTGCAGCAGTTGCATGAACTCATTTTGGGAGTAGATCCGGGATGTAAATTGTGGTTTCTCGACGGCAAAGATGCGAGCGGTAAAGTCGTTTCTAATCCGGATATCG
>JANPCJ010000039.1:0-2742 GCA_031430895.1 Chloracidobacterium sp.
TTTAGAAAAATGGGGTCACCTTATCTCAAACGTGAGCGTTGTCCATTTGGATTCGTAGTTTAGGTTTGGGTCGTCGAGTTTTGTCATGTTGATAAATTTGACATACCATTTGCCGGCGGCGTCTAGGCGGAGCTTTACCAAGCCTTGCGCGTCGCTGCGGAGCTCGGGTGCGGCGGTCAATTTGCCGTTTGTTTCGCGCCCGGCCAACACGACCTGGCCGGCGAGCGGTTTACCGTCTTTGAGACACAGGATATCGATTGAGCCGCCCTTTTTTAGTTTGTACGGATTTTGCTGTGGCACGAGTTCGACGGGATAGCCGAGGACGGTTTTATAGTCATCCGTTTGAGTTTTGCCGACTTGCATGATCGCTTTGACATGCTTGGAGTAACGCTCTTTCGCGTCCTTTTCAAGCTCACCGGTCTTTCGGCGATCTTCGAGCGTATCGGGCAAACCATCCTCTTTCAGATACCCGTTAAAATCCGCCGCTTTTAAGGCGATTTCGCGATGTTTCGTCGAAAGGCCGACGACGTAGGTTCCCGCCGCTCCGGTTGTCAGATTCAGAAAGGCCGTTGTTTCGTTTTTGGTAAAATCCGTTTCCTGCGGATGTACCCGTTTCCCGCCCGAAACCACGCTCACGTCGTTTAGCCGGTTGAATGCAACCGCTCCCTCGCTCGTCTGAAATGTTCCGTTCATTATCTTGACGGTAAATTTCGAGTTCGGCGGCAGAAAATAACTGTCTGTCTTAAGAAACAGATCATGCGCAAAAATCGACGCGACCAGCAACAGCGATAAAATGGCGGCAAAGATTGTTTGTTTTTTCATTTCGATTTCCTTTCAATGGATTTTTTAACACAAAGAACACAAAGTGAGGACACGGAGTTCACAAAGAAATCAGAGTTTCAAGTTCCTCAAACGCAGTGCATTGACGATAACAGACACCGAGCTAAACGTCATCGCCGCGCTTGCGATCATCGGGCTTAGGAGCAAGCCGAAAATCGGAAACAGGACGCCGGCGGCGATCGGAACGCCGATCAGATTGTAAACGAATGCAAAGAACAAATTTTGACGAATGTTTTTCATTGTCGCCTCGCTCAATTTTTTCGCCCTTAAGATGCCGCGCAGATCGCCTTTTAACAGCGTAATGTCGGCGGACTCCATCGCCACGTCGGTTCCAGTTCCCATCGCAATACCGACGTGGGCCTGAGCAAGCGCCGGAGCGTCGTTGACGCCGTCGCCCGCCATCGCCACGATTTTACCCTCCGACTGTAATTCCTTGATTTTTTCCGCCTTTTGCTCTGGCAAAACGTCGGCGAAAACTTTGTCGATGCCGAGCTTTTTGGCGACCGCGTCGGCTGTGATCGCATTGTCGCCCGTCATCATGACGACTTCGATCTTCTGCCGATGCAATTCGCTGATCGCATCTTTCGCGGATTCTTTGATCGTGTCGGCCACACCGACAAGCCCGGCGAGTTTGCCGTCAACGGCGACAAACATCACGGTCTGCCCTTCGGCGCGAAGCTCATCTGCCTTCTTTAAGATTTCACCGCTGAGAAGCAGAGACGCTGAGTTTTTCTCAGCACCGCGCTTTTCATGCTCTGGCTCTTCTTCTCTGTGTCTCTGCGTCTCTGCGGTAAATATTTTTTCGTTTCCAATTCGGACATTTCTGCTGTCGATGATTCCCGTGATGCCTTTCCCCGTCACAGATTCAAAATTCTCCACCTTCGCCAATTTAATATTCTGCTCTTCAGCGCCTCTGATGATCGCGTCCGCAAGCGGATGCTCACTCGATTTCTCAAGGCTGGCGGCGAGCCTTAGCAACTCCTTTTCAACGGTCGAATTTTCCGAATTTGGAATCTGGAATTTGGAATCTGGAATCACACTTTGCAAACGAGGTTTGCCTTCCGTCAGCGTCCCGGTCTTATCAACGACAATTGTGTTGACCTTTTCCAGAATCTCAAGAGCCTCGGCTTTTTTCACCAAAACGCCGTGCCGCGCGCCGTGTCCCGTGCCGACCATGATCGACATCGGCGTCGCGAGGCCAAGCGCACACGGGCAGGCGATAATCAAAACCGAAACCGCCGCGACCATCGCGTAAGCAAAACTGCCGAGAATCAGCCAAACGGCAAATGCGATAATCGCCACAACAATGACAGCGGGAACAAAGTAAGCCGATACGACATCAACAAGGCGTTGAATCGGCGCCCGCGAACGCTGGGCCTCGCCAACCATTCGGACGATCTGCGCGAGCAGCGTATCGCTGCCGACCTTTTCTGCTTTCATTACAAAACCGCGCCGGCCGTTGATCGTGCCGCCAATAACGCTGTCGCCCACCGCCTTTTCGACGGGGATCGACTCGCCCGTCACCATTGATTCGTCAACCGAAGTTTCGCCTTCCAAAATCGAGCCGTCGGTCGGAATTTTCTCGTTCGCCTTTACTCTCAAGCTCGCACCGATCTGCACGTCTTTGAGCGCGATCTCCGATTCCGTGCCATCTTCATAAACAACGATCGCCGTCGCCGGGGCCAGCCCAAGCAGCGCTTTGATCGCGCTCGAAGTTTGGCTTCTCGCCCTCAATTCCAACACCTGTCCGAGCAAAACGAGCGTCGTAATAACAGCCGCCGCTTCAAAGTATGCCGGTATCAATCCCGTATGCACGTTTCGCATCGAGGCTGGAAACAGTTCCGGCAGAAACAAAGCAAAAAGACTAAAAAGATAAGCCGCGCCCGTGCCGATGGCGATCAG
>JANPCJ010000040.1:0-4770 GCA_031430895.1 Chloracidobacterium sp.
CTTTTCTCGTGTATTCTGTCATATATCGCACTGTGAACGCGGACGCAAAAACGTCGTCAACGTATCGAAAAAATCGCCGATTTAGTTTTTATGGGTGGCTTGTGCCTGATGGCAGTCGTCTGCTTTTTGGTCGCTTACGAACTTTTATAAAAACAAAGAATGGAAACCCAAAAATTAGAAAATGCGGCTGACGGGAAACCACCGAAAGGAAAGGTCCGTCAATTCTTCTCCGAACTAGGTCCCGGATTGATTACCGGCGCGGCGGACGACGATCCATCCGGTATCTCGACGTATTCGGTTACGGGCGCGATGTTCGGCTTTATGCCGTTGTGGACGGCGATTTTTTCTTTCCCGCTGATGGCTGCTGTCCAATTGATGTGTGCCCGTCTCGGTTTGGTGACGGGGCGCGGGCTGGCGGGAGTCGTGCGGCTTTATTATCCGCGCTGGGTGTTGTGGGGCGCGTGTGCGCTTTTGATTGTGGCGAATGTTTTTAATATCGGCGCGGATTTGGGCGGAATGGCGGAAGCGACCGAAATGATGACGGGAATTAAGTCCTATTATTTGACACCGGTTTTTGCGGGAATGATTGTCTGCCTGCTCTTTTTTTCTTCGTATCGCCAGATTGCCCGCATCTTCAAATGGCTGACGCTCGTTCTCTTCGCGTATGTGATAACGGGGTTTCTGGCGCAACCGGATTGGACTGCTGTTTTGAAAGCGACTTTTGTGCCGCGCGTCGAATGGTCAAGCGCGTTTCTGGCAACCTTTGTCGGTATCCTCGGCACGACCATTTCGCCGTATCTTTTTTTCTGGCAAGCCTCGCAGGAAGTCGAAGACGAACGGGCGCGAGGAAAAGCTACGGTCGAAGAGCGTGAAGGTGCGACCGACAACGAACTGCGAATAGCGCGAAGAGATGTTTTTATCGGGATGTTTTTTTCAAATCTCGTGATGTATTTTATCATCCTGACGACTGCCGCAACGCTCAACGCGAATGGACAAACCAACATCGAAACGGCACAGGAAGCGGCGGAAGCGTTGCGCCCGCTTGCCGGAGATGGAGCTTATTTATTATTTACCCTCGGTATCATCGGGACGGGATTGCTGGCGGTCCCGGTGCTTGCCGGTTCCGCGGCTTACGCTGTCGCGGAAGCTAAAAATTGGCGCGGAACGTTGGAAGACCGCCCGCGATTATCACGCAAATTTTATGCAGTTATTGCGATTTCGATGCTCTTCGGGTTGGCTTTGGATTTTGTCGGCTTCAACGCCGTCAAGATGCTCTTTTATTCGGCGGTTCTCAACGGTGTATTAGCACCGCCGTTAGTCGTTCTCGTGGTGTTGCTGACGAGCAATCCTAAAATAATGGGCAGTCGCGTCAGTTCGCGTCCCCTGCGTTATTTAGGATGGGCAACGGCAGCGATTATGACCGCCGCCGCCGTCGGAATGTTTCTGACGATGTAGGTTAACAATATGGATTTTGTCACGCAATGGCGGAGTTCGGAAATGTTAAGTGAAATGTTTCGCCTTGGACTTCCGTTTGCCGAAAAAGTTTTGCGCCCGATTCTTGTCTATGGCTTTCTCGTGATTGCTTTGCGGATTTTCGGCAAGCGCGAACTCGCGCAGCTTAACCCGTTTGACCTGGTTGTTTTACTGATGCTGTCGAACACCGTGCAGAACGCCATTATCGGCAATGACACCTCCGTGACGGGTGGCATTATCGGCGCGTTCGTTCTTTTGGCGACAAACTATCTGGTCGTGCGTTTTGTTCTCAAACACCGCCGACTCGATGAAATTTTGGAAGGAAACCCGACCGTTCTAATTGAAAACGGAAGTGTCCGCCGGAAGGCTTTAGCCAAAGAGATGTTGAGCGAAGCGGAACTGACGACCGTTGCCCACCGGCAGGGATTCAGAAGCCTCGCCGAAATCCAATCGTGCGTGTTGGAGACGGCAGGAACTTTTGTGATTCAGGGCAAAGAGCCGAGCCAATCGGAGAAGCAGTTTTCTAAAATCAACGCCAGACTCGAACGCATCGAAAATCTGCTCGAAAAATTGCAAAAATAAAATATGCCGGAAAAATTAAGCTGGAAAATGTTTTGGTTGGTCGGAGCTATTATTTTCACAATGATGATCGCGCAAGGAACACGCGCGCAAGAACCTTCACCGACCCCAAGCCCGACGCCAAAAAAGGAAAGCGAAGTTAAAAAGATAGAAAGGGATATTGAAGACATTTTTCGGGTCAAATCGCGCCGCCCGTCGGTTTCAAATCCGGCGGATTTCAACACTCCCGGCGTTTTGCAAATCGAATACGGCTACGGCGGGTATTTTCGCGGGAATGGTTTCCGGTCGCAGCAGGCAGGAACCCTTTCGATGACCTTTGCCGCTACTGAGAGAATAGGTATCGAGTTTGATGTCGATACAGTTTCGGTGCAGCAGGACCCGCAGTTTATTCGTGCGAAAGGTATCGGCGATTCACGCATCGGAATTCAGTTGGATATAGCCAATGAATCAGAACTTTTGCCTTCGGTTGCGGTTTCCTATTTTGCCAAATTACCAACGGCGAGTGTCGGCAAAGATCTGGGAACCGGCAGAGTCGATCATACTTTCTCTCTGCTATTCAGTAAGAAAGTTGGAAATTTTGATATTGATTTCAATTCAGGCCTGCTCATCAATGGCAGACAAGAAGAAAAAGGGTTCGTAACGGGCGGCCAGTTCGCATTCGGCGTATCGCGTGATTTGACCGAGAAAGTAAATTTCCAGGCTGAGGTCTTTGGCCAATCAAAAGACTCCGACGAACCGCAAGGGTTATTCGCAGCCGGTGTCTTTACTTACCAGCTAAACAAAAGGGTCAGTTTTAACACTGGCCTTAAATTCGGCTTGACGCCCGCCTCACCACGATTCGGGCTCACTTTTGGCATTGGTTACCGCTTAAGTAAGTTTCGCAAATAGTAGAGAAAATATATGAACACAGAGCAGAAAGAGATTCTAAGCAAGGTGCCGGAAGTAACTTTGGTCTTTTGGATCATCAAGATACTCGCAACAACGCTTGGCGAGACTGGCGGTGATGCGATGACGATGTCGTTTCTTGGCGAGACGACCGGCGATGCGCATCCGTATGGTTATTTGATCGGTACGGGTGTCTTTGCGGTCATCTTCTTGATCGCCGTCGCAGTGCAGATCAAGGCGAAAAAGTTTCATCCGATAATTTATTGGGTGACGATAATAGCGACGACCACAGTTGGAACGACGCTGGCCGATTATGTCACCCGCTCAATAGGGATTGGATACGCAGGTGGCTCGGCGCTTCTGTTCACGCTTCTTTTGGCGTCGTTGTTCGTTTGGTATCGCACTTTGGGTTCGGTATCTGTCGATACGGTCAGCGAACCAAAGGCTGAGATGTTTTACTGGATGACGATAATGTTCTCGCAGACGTTGGGCACGGCTCTTGGGGATTGGACGGCCGACGACGTCGGACTCGGCCTTGGATACAGCGGAGCGGCAATCGTTTTCGGGACGATGCTCGTGATCATTGCTGCAATGTATTTGTGGACAAAGATTTCCCGCACCGCACTATTCTGGGCGGCATTTATTATCACAAGGCCGCTTGGCGCGGTGGTTGGTGATTTCCTTGACAAACCACTCGATAAAGGCGGCCTCGAATTAAGCCGTTACACAGCGTCGGCCATTCTGGTCGCCTTGATCCTTGCTTTCATTTTCATTTTTAAGCACAAGCCGGCGTCGCGGGCCCATTGAAACAGTGGAGCGGGCAAATCATCCTGCGGACTTTGCAAATACGAGCGTGAACGCGGCTCCGTTGGGGCGATTCGTGGCGGTGAGGGAGCCGCCGTGTTGGGTCGCGACCTCGTGCGCGATAGAGAGACCAAGTCCGATGCCCTTCTCCTTCGTCGTGAAAAAAGGGTCAAAGATCGTCGAGAGATTTTGCGCTTCAACGCCCGGGCCCGAATCGGCAACCTCGACCATACATCTGCCGTTCTCCTCAAACGTACGAAAGGTAAGAGTCCTTTTGTCGATATTAGCGGTCATCGCCTGCAATCCATTTATCGCGAGATTTAGAAGCACCTGCTTTATCTGTTCGGCATCGACAAAGATCGGTGGGACGTTTGGGTCGAGATCCTTGACTATGGAAACCGATTGCGAATCGGCCTCATTTGCGACCAGGGCCGCGACGGACTCGACAATGTCGTTAAGCGCAGCCGGAGCTTTTTGAGGTTTCGCGGGTCGGGCAAATCGCAGAAACTCGCCGACAAGCCGATCCAACCGGTCGATCTCCGTCTTTGCGAGACCGGCGAATTCGCGTCGCGGGCTGTCAGCTGCGATCTCGTCCTCCAATATCTCGATCGCTCCCCTGATCGAAGCCAGCGGATTGCGTACCTCGTGAACGATACCGGCCGAGAGTTCGCCGAGCGAAGTCAGTTTTTCGGCTTGCAGCAACTGTTGAAATGTCGTCTGCAATTCGTCGTAGGCCTGCCGTTTCTGCTCGGCGCTGCGTTCCGCCCTTTCGCGTGCGTGGCGAAGCCGGTCGCCCAATGCTCCCATTATTCCACCGACCAGATTAAAGATGACGATCTCGGCGTATTGATTTATCGAATAATCGAAATGGCCGTGCTGCCAGTGAAGATAAATATGAGGGATGTAAATGACTGTCGTAAATATCGAGGCCGCGAGACCGCCTCTGAGGCCAAAAAGCAGAGCGGCGGCGATAATTGGTATGTAATAAAGCCGCTGATATATCTCGTGCCAGACGATCTGATCGGTCGG
>JANPCJ010000041.1:0-4981 GCA_031430895.1 Chloracidobacterium sp.
CCTCTTTGGCGGCGAAGAGGCCGCCGAAAGGCGGGACTCTAAACGCGGGACTCGAAACTTCAATTCTCCGGCTTCACCGACACAAATGTCACTTTAGAGTTTTTGAAATCGAAGGTCAGCCGATAGTTCTTTAGGAAATTACCGCCTAAGATTCCGGATTGTTCGAAGCCGGAGGCTTCGTTGATGATGTCCAGATCGAGGGCAACGGCCATGATGCCGCGGCGCGTGTGGCTGCCGAATGTCACCCGCGGCAGCATAAATGTCGGCACATTGTCGGTCACCCCGGCCGAGCCAATGACCCGTAATTTCTCTTCATTTACAAATTGGCTTATTCCATCGGTGCCGGCGACGCGGTCGGATATTACGGAGACGCTCGCCCCCGTATCGACAATAAAATTGAGCGGCGCTTCGAGGCCCTGGAGCAGGACTTCCCCGCTCAAAAAACCGCTTGACGTGAGACGCAACGGAAGCGAAAGCTCGTTATTCTCGCGGAACTGGCGGGTATCGACGTCTTTTTTTGTCAATGAAAATGTTTGATTGCCGTAGTCTATGGTCGTCAAAAATTTTGAAATCAAAGCGAGGCCAACATAGCCATCGATTTTCGCGCTTTCCTTGTGAAATTTACGCAGATAAACCGGGACATTCTTAACCGCGACGTCACCTATCCGGACCTCGCGAAGCAACCCGTAAACAATCTCGAATTTACCATCGCCGCCAATCCCGCGGGCATGGCCGCCTTTTGTTACCGCCTTTATTTTCAGCCGCTTCGCCGTTTCATCGGAGACGACCGAGATGCCAGAGCCGGTGTCGAGCACAAACCGGAGCGGCTCTTCGTTGCGGTTGATCTTTAGCTTTATGATCGGACGGTTGCCGACCAGTTCAAATGGCACGGAGGTCTGGTCCTTATCGGCGCCGACATAGAGACTGCCGGATTGACCGAGGAAACGCAGGAAATTGATCAGGCCCTTTATACGTGCTCGTCGGTCGACATCGGCCGTGTTCGATACGTTTAAGAAATCGTTGTAGGCGTCGGCCGCCTCGCTGTATCGCTCACCACGCGACGCGACCTGGGCGAGGGCAAACAGATAGTCGGGTTCGTCGGGTTTATGAAAAACCGCCTCGCGCAGATTTTCGTAGCTCTGGGTGATATTGTTCTCGTAAAAATCGAGCAGCCCGTAACCCGCCCAGGCGAGATGCTCTCGGTTGTTGAGCTTGATCGCGTTAAAAAACATCAGCCTCGCCTCGCGAAAGCGTCCGGCGGTGAGCAAGGTCGCACCGAGAACGGCGAACGCGCGCGAATTCTTTGGCTCGGCCTGAGCGACGGGGAAAACGAGGTCGTACGCCTCAATGAGTTTTCGCTGTTTGGTGAGAACAAAGGCAAGCTCGACCTTTGTATCGGACCTCTGATCGTCCATCTCGCGGGCACGCCGCAGCATCGCCTCGGCTTCGTCGACTGAGCCGTTGCGGGCAAGTTTTAGAGCGTCTTTGATGAGCTTTTTGACTTGATCCGATGCGAGAGAAGGCGATGCGGGCGCGATTGCGAAGGTAGTACAGAGGATGAGAAGAGCGAATAGAGCCGTAGGCCATGAGGCGTAACGCCGGTTAATTGCAAAAAACCCGCTGTACTTCATACCGCAAACTCCTCTACTCAGCCGAGTCGAGAACTATTTGAGTATAACACCGGTCTTCATTGACCAGAGCACTAAATCCAGCTCGTCAAAATCGATCTTTGTCATCTCGGTCAGTTTATTCAGCTTTTCTTCAACCGTTAGATACTTCGCGCGCGTGTTTGGTGGCTTTGGGTCGTCGATTATTTTTAGCTCAGCGAGGCAGTTGAGAACGTGCTTGTCGAGGATCGCGTATCCCTTAAATCCGATATTGCGAAGATAGTGGCTCGCCTCCTTATAACCGAGGCCTTTTATGCCCTTTTCACGCACGAGCCAGTCGCGCCGCTCGTATCTGCATGCAAAGCTTCGAAGTTTCTTACGCAAACGCAGATTGCAATGTTCTCGAAGAAATTCCCGCGACGCGACGATGTATCGCGCTCTCGCATTTGGATAACGGTGAACGCCGCTCAGAGCATTAGCAAGCTCGGTCTGATCGCCCGTCAGGATGATCGGCTTGACCGCCTCCAGGGCGTTCAAACCCATCCGCGCCGAGCATCCGCCGGTAAAGAAACAGAAAACCATCTCTTCCCAATGGTTGAGATCGCTCCCGCGACGCCCGATCGCCTCGAATTGTTTCAGCCGTCGCCGTATCTCGGAAGCGCGCCGATCGTGGGTTCTAATTATGCCTTCGATTGTTACTGGTTCCCGGAGTCTTTTCACGTTGCGACCGATTGATTTTACGAAGCGAACCCGTCGGTGTCAAAACTGAATCAGATACGTCGTGTCGATTGTCAGATAGGGTCTATCTGGCGGCAGATTGCTTCCATCTGACGCCAGATTGCTTCTATCTGGAGTCATCGGGAAGCTATCCGGGTTTTGATTATGTCTTTGGATAATGTCTGCCAGAGTCGGACGAGTTTTGAATCCCGCCTTTTGGCGGCTTCTTCGCCTGCGAAGAGCCGCCTAAAGGCGGGACTCAAAACGAGGCGGGACTCAGAACTACTGCGGCAGCAACGCCGACGGCACGGGGCGATCGCCCGGGGCTCCGAAATGGAATACTGGAAACAGTGAATTGTTGAACTGGTTCCGCACATGCCAGGCCCCGTCGCGGTAGAACGCCAGGTTGGCGTATCCGAAACCGTTGTAATCAATCGGTGCCGGAATATCCGTAGCGCTGCCGAACTGAAACGCCCTATAGCCGTCCCAGCTTAGCTGCACATGCCAGACGCCGTCGCGGTAAACAGCGATATCCGTCCTGTCGTCGCCATCGTAATCGGCGGGGACGAGTTTGTCGCTTCCGACGCCGAATTGCCGCGAGAAAAGACCCCTTTGGCTCTGCAGCAGATACCAGGTGCCGTTTCGAAAGACTGCATAATCGGAGCGCCCGTCGCCGTCGTAGTCCCCCACCACTGGTTTGTCGCCGGCGAGGCCGAACGGCACCGCGCCGAACCGATTGCTTTGCAGATTTTGCGTGTACCAAATGCCGTTGCGATAGACGGCAAGCTCGGCACGTCCATCACCGTCATAGTCCGCGGGCTGCGGAATATCACCCGGCGACCCGAATGAAAATGCGCGCAAGGTTCCATTAGCGCTGTTGATCCAATACCAGACGCCGTCACGAAAAACGGCAATGTCGGTTCTGCCGTCGCCGTCATAGTCGGCGGGCACGAGCCGGTCGGTCGCGAGGCCGAATTGGGTGCCTGAGAATCCCTGCGGCAGTCGATTAACGTACCAAGTGCTGTCAGATGGCCGAAAGACGGAAAGATCAGCCATGCCGTCGCGGTCAAAATCAAATTTCGTCCTCGGCCCGGGCGCAATAGTTACATCTTTCATCGTCACCGTGTACTGCCCGCTGTTAGCCGGCGCGGCGGCACTCGAATCGATGAAGAGATAGTGAGGCACGTTGAGCGGTAGAAAACTCAACTGATCGCCGTCTATCGTTTCAGCGACTCCGACACCGGGCAAATTTGAATACGCCCCATAATTGAAAGCATGCGACCCGGTGCCCGCCGGACAACCGCCATATCTGCCGTTGAGAATGTAAATTGACGGATCATAAGCGGCGGAAGGCGTAACCCGAATCTCCGGGGCCGTTCCCCGCGATGTTAGTGTAAACGTATAGACCTGGTCCGGGCCGCCGACGTTGATATTGCCGTAGTAATAGTAAATAGAGTTAACTGTATTGTTGGCGCCCGTTGTATCACCGCCGTCAGTAAACGGCGCCGCGCCGCTGTACGCGCCGTTGGGAATCTGCGTTCCGGGGCAGTTGTCTCCGCCTGTGAAAGCGTTGGCGATATTTGGATTGCCCTGCTGATGCGGGAGAAGATAGTTGGTCTGGCGGGCGAGAAAATCCGGTCTGTCCGGCCGCGTGTTTATCCCGCCGGAAGGTCTCACTCTCCGTCTGGCGGTTTCTGGCTGCGTTGGAGCTTCTACATCGTTAGCCTTTGCTTCCTGAACGTGGGGAGCCACGATCGCGGGAAACGCGGCGAAAAGCGAAAAATAGCCCAACCGTTTCCGCCATCGCTCTAGCAGCGGGGTCAGGGCTTCTGGCAACATATCCCCGTTTCCGAGAATGTTCAAACGATTTGCGTTATCTGTCTTGGTGTTCATTGTCTTTCTCTCCTTTCAAATTATTAAAGTGTGACGATTGGTTCGCGCGTTCGGTCATGGCAAATAGGCTGCCGGCACCGGCTGGTCATTTGCGAGGCCGAAAGGTATGGCGGCAAACCCGCTCGGGCTTTGCTGCAAATACCAGACGCCGTTACGGAACACGGCCGCGTCGGCTCGACCGTTTCCGTCATAGTCCGCCGGGACGGGAATATCCGCCGCCGCTCCGAACTGAAACGCAGTAAAGCCGAGCATGCTCCTTTGCAGGTACCATGTGCCGTCCCGGAAAACAGCCAAATCTGTTTTGCCGTCGCCGTCGTAATCCGCCGGGACGAGTTTGTCCGTTGGAATTCCAAATTGGACCGAAGCAAAACCCTGCGTGCTCTTGGACAAATACCACATGCCGTCGCGATAGAAAGCGAGGTCGGTGCGACCGTCGCCGTCGTAGTCGGCGGCAATCGGGCGGTCGTTTGGAAGGCCGAATTGGACGGCGGCTGACTGGTTGGTCGCCAGATTGAATGTGTACCAGGTTCCGTCGCGGTAAACTGCTAACTCCGATCGTCCGTCGCCCGAGAAATCGGCGGGAACGGGAACATCCCCCGCGACGCCGAATTGAGCCGTATGAAAACTACCGTTGAAACTGCTGAGCCAATACCACGCGCCATCACGGAAAACGGCAATGTCGGTACTGCCGTCGCCGTCGAAATCGGCGGGTGTGATTTTGTCGGTTGAAAGGCCAAATTGAGTAGCAGAAAGGCCTGACGTCG
>JANPCJ010000042.1:0-51220 GCA_031430895.1 Chloracidobacterium sp.
CCCCTCTAAAAATACTTCCCCTGGCTCTGAGGTGATCTATTTGATCTCCCACGATGTACCGATCGTGAACGAGCGGCCGCGGGCCGGGGCGAATACAAATTGTTCGCTGTACGAGCGGTTAAATATATTGGAAACGCCGAGATTTATGTTGAAGTTAAACCTCTCTCGCCGGAAATAATATCCGCCGCTTACATTGTGCGTCACAAAACCGGGCTCGGAGCCACCGTTTCCGCCCTGAGTTACAGGCAACAGGGCAATTGGCGACACTCGGTCCTGGCGGTTCACGATCCGGGCGTTGTAATCCATAAAATAGCTTTTCAGGAAATTCTGCCATCGGAACCCGACATTTGTCCGAATCGGGCTGATCGAATCGAGCGGCACACGTTCGGTCAGATTGTCTCCGCGCAGGTAGCTGAAATTTCCGTAAGGCGTCAGATAGCCGAGGCTGATCTTGATCGGAACTTCGATCTCGACTTCGAGGCCCTGAATACGGGCTTCGCGTACATTGCGCGTTTGGAATACCGGAATCGGTGCTTGCGGCGGTCGTGGGATGACGATCGCGAGTCCGTTACGGTCTATCGCGACCGGCGTTGTAAGAAAGTTCTTATAGAAGTTATTGAAATAGGTGACGGCGCCGGCGACGCGGGAATTGCGAAACTTAAGGCTGGTGTCGAAGTTGATGCCGGTTTCGGGGGTGAGGTTTGGGTTGCCGACCAAAAAACCCGAGACGGAACCAAAATCCGTAAAGAACCGCTCAAATATGTTCGGCGTACGGAACGACC
Source organism: Chloracidobacterium sp. (assembly GCA_031430895.1). Lineage (GTDB taxonomy): Bacteria > Acidobacteriota > Blastocatellia > Pyrinomonadales > Pyrinomonadaceae > OLB17. The sequence continues at coordinate 783 of JANPCJ010000042.1, forward strand.
GCCCGATCCGCGCCGACGCGCTCAACTCGTTCGTCAGGTTGTACACTACGCCGAAATCGCCGGTTATGGCCGTGGTCGTTACGTTCAATCCACTGGTAAGGCCTTGCAGACCTAGATCTTCGATCTGGCTTTGAGTAAACCTCGGATCGAGCGTGAACTCCGCCGTGGGCCTCGCGTTTGTCGAGAAACGGTCGAATCTGATACCGCCGATCACCCTTAATCGCCTGCCTGGGCGGAATTCGTTTTGAGCGAATGCGGCGAAATTACTCAGAGTCGCATCGGGTACGCTTCGAGAATTTCGAATGGTCCGGTTTACCGAGGTCGGGGTTGACGCCGTAACAATCAAGCGCCAGTCGCTGTTATCGTCGCGAAAGAAACTTACACCCGCAACGAGCTGATTTTTGCTGCCGAGCTTCCAATCGGTTTGAAGATCAAAACCGGCGGTCTTTGTGTCGGTAATAGTTTCACTGAATTGGAACAGGCCCGGAAAGAATGGTGGAGCCGGTGCGACGGTCAGAATGTTAGTAAAATTGCGAAGCTGAGTTTGGTAATAACCGCTAACCGAAACGCGCTGAAGAGACTCGGTTAGGTTAACGGTATCGTAACGACCGCTGAATTTGTCGCGGTTCGAGAAAGGGAAAAAGCCGTTGAAAACCCCGACCAGCGTCGGCGAGCCGATGTCCGCCGCGCGGCGACGCTCATAGTTGATACGAACGGTGTTTGTGTCGTTGATGAAAAAGCGGCCGATTGCCTGAGTGTTGCCGCCGTGCGACTGGGAATTTAGAATCTCGCCATTCGCGGTGATACCGCCGATTGCCAGAACATCACCCGGAACAGCGCCATCCGCCTTACCCGTAAAATAGTTGTCAAACCGCTCGAGGGATTGGGCGACGCGAAACGCAAAAAACTTGCTCGAACCGTTGACCGCTAGATTCCCGCGTCGGCCATTCTCATTTGTACTGTAAAAGGTGTCCAGAGCGGCGCCAAATCGAAAGCCGCTGTCGCGTCTCGCCGGCGTATCGCGCGTGATGATGTTGATCGTACCGGCAAGGGCGTCCGTGCCATAAAGCACCGATCCGCTGCCGCGAGCGACCTCGACCGATTCGATCTGCGACGTCTCGACCAGCCCCGGCTCGATGCCCGATTGCCCGGTTGATGTGCGGCTGTTGTTTAGACGCTCGCCATCGATGAGGATCAAAACACGGTTGCTGTCGAGTCCGCGGATACGGGGCCTGACCTGAAACGGCCCTTCATTGTTGGTCGATGTGCCGGGCAGCGTTCTGAATATATCTCCGATCGTGTTGACGGCTTTTCGCTCGATATCCTCGCGGCCCACGATGCTCACGGGAACCGCCGTTTCCTCTGTGGAAATTTGAGTTCGGGTAGCCGTGACCGTAACCTGCTCCTTAATTGGCTGTGCCGAAAGCGTGAAACGAAGGTCGCTACTGGTGGCGGAGATGTTTTCAGTCAGAGAAGCGAAACCGGGTGACGAGATTACGACCTCATAGGCACCGTTAGCGGGGATCGGAAGTTCAAAACGTCCCTCAGCATCGCTTGTCGTCGTCCGTTCGGAGCGCGATTGTTTGTTCCGCAGGATAACGCGAGCACCCGCAATAGGGTTTTGAGCCGAATCCTCGACCCGACCCGCTATGTCAGTTGTTTGAGCCTGTGCCGTCAGAGATAGAATGACCGCGATGAGAAAATTAAGACTAAGTTTTTTTACCAACATGTTTTCGAACAGCTCCTCAAAGATACTTGATTGGTAATTCCGATAGTAGTTGACGCATCCGCCGCTTGTAAATAGGTAATTGACGTAATCACACTTCATTGCAGAATTAGTGGTGCTAATCAAATTATTTATTAAATGGGGAATGCTGAAATCGCGGAAGAATATTCCCGCATGGGAAACGAACGGAAATGGAAAGAGGCAGCGGCAACGGGCAAACCTCGTCTGCCGACCGCCAACTGCCCCTGCCAACCGTTCTTGGTAGGCCGTGCAGGGATTGAACCTGCGACCCGCGGATTAAGAGTCCGCTGCTCTACCAACTGAGCTAACGACCCAAAAACAAACGAAAGTATAACAAACATGAATTTTTAACGCCAAGCCGCCAATCCCCAAAGTTGGTATTCATACCTTCGCGGCTTTGCACCTTTGCGGCTTTGCGTTGAAAATAAACTATTAACCGATGAAGGAATGCCCAAAATGCGAGTTATGTTTCCCGGACGAGATCGCGGCGTGTCCCGATGATGCAACGCCGACGAGGCTGTCGCTGCCGGGACCGCAGCTTATCGCCGACCGCTATTTGCTAGAGAGCCGATTGGGACGCGGGGCGATGGGGCAGGTTTATTTGGCGAAAGATAATAAGTTCGACGTCCGCAAGGTTGCGGTCAAAACCGTTCGGCCGGACATACTCAGCAGTGAGGACCTACAGGAAGGAGAGGCCATAGCACGCTTTGCACGCGAGGCTCAAGCAGCGGCGTCGATCCAGCATCCGAATACCGTCAGCGTTACCGATTTTGGCGAATCTGCCGACGGCATTTTTTATCTCGTGATGGAGTATGTCGAGGGCGAGACGCTGCATAAACTGTTGCGACGCGAAGGCACTCTGCCGGTAAAACGCGCGGTTCGATTGTTAAGACAGATCGCCGACGGGGTTGACGCGGCGCACGATCTCGGAATTCTCCACCGCGATCTCAAACCCGCGAATATCTTTATCATGCAAAAGGGCAAGGGCGGCGACGGCTTTGTCAAAGTCGGCGATTTTGGTCTGGCAAAGATCATGAATCAAACCGTCACCGAGACGGTTTCAAATGCGACGCCCCCATCCTCGCGAGGCATTATCGGCACACCCGAATTCATGTCGCCGGAACAGATGCAGCCGGAGCTGACCGTCGATACACGGGCCGATCTCTATGCTCTCGGCACGATCGCCTATCTGATGCTTGGCGGCAAAACCCCATTTACAGGCGATATCATGCAGCTTGTGATGCAAAAGGTAATGCATACGCCGCCGCCGCTCTCATCGCTTCGCTCGGACGTGCCGGCTGATGTTGACCGCGTGATAATGAGCGCGCTGGAAATTGATCCTGCAAACCGTCCGGCGAGCGTTGCCGAATGGATTGGCAAACTCGAAAAGGCCTCCGAGGATATAGATGAGAAGAAACGCACCGGGATGTCGCGACTGGTCGTTATGGCCCCGGCGGGCTCCGAGGTCTATGTAAACGACGAGCGGCGGGCGGGCGTCGGCGGCTCGGGACGGGTAGTTCTCACCGACATTCCGCCCGGGCGGCATGTTCTACGCGTCGCTAAACCGGGTGAAAGGGACGATGAGCGGGTAATTGAGGTTCGGGAAGGTGCAAACGAGCAGGTGATCCAGGCCCAGTTGCGCACGATTCACGGTGCCACAAGCCAGCCGTCGTCGTCCGCGGGAAGCAGCAGCGGAGCACCGCAATCCAGCGTCATGCCCGGCATCGTCGCCTGCGCCAATTGCAATTCACGCTTCGCCGAAGGCGTCCGCTTCTGCGGCCGCTGCGGCGGCGGCCGCTTCGCGATGGTCAGCGTCGCCAGCCAATCGTCCTCTACCTACCCATGCCCCCGATGCGCCGCGCCGCTCCCAAACGATTCCCGCTTCTGTGGCCGCTGCGGTCTAAACATAACCCCCGCCGCCCACCCGCCCGCAAATTTTGCATCGGGCTACAATCAGAACATCCCGCCCCAAGTCACCCGCCTCTGCCGCCGATGCGGCGGCTCGTACCCGCCCCACATAAAATTCTGCGGCCGCTGTGGATTAACACTTCTGTGATCGGGGAAGATGTGGCTGGGACAAGGAATAATCGGCGGCGCCTTGCAGCCTGTCTTGCCCAGCCATGCGCGGCGACCGAATACTGCTATGTTGGCTACTCGGCGACGGCGACGAAATCGAATGGCGGCACGAAACCGACGCCGGTTTTGCGGGACGTCAGCGGTTGTAGGAGACCTGAGGCGATTTCCACAGACGTTTTACGTTTTCCACAACCAGTTAACTTTCTGTTAATACAGCAAATAGTTTAAAGTTTTCTGCGCTTTACTATTGACGAGTTAAAGTAAATCCTGATATTATCAATTTGTTTTTGATACTCACTTCGTAAGTCTCAGACAAAATCGCAAGCTAAGCCTATGAATTGTCCGGTATGCAATCGGAGTTGGGCCACAGCCCTTTCAGTCTGTCCATCCTGCGGCTCCGACATCTTTAACGACGAAATTCAGGTCAAGAAACCGTCTGGTGTCGCGCCTCGATTTGAGGCCCAGCCCAAGTCCGCGCCAACTCCGGAGCCACCGGCAATACTCTCGCGTCCAATGTTTGCACCGCCACCGCCGGCGGAACGACGCGTAGTGACCGCAGGCTTGTCAGCGCCAAAGACAAGCCCCACGCTTGTTGGGTTTCAAAATCAAAATGCTTCGCTGCCGGACTGGCGGCTACAGTTGCAAAACGCCGTTCAGCAGAGGAAAGGAGCACAGAATATCGCGGCGAATGCCGGTGACAACACAGCCCAATTCCCAACCGACGGGGCCACGGCCTTAAAGATGGAGATCGCTACGCGAGTAGAGAAAGAAGCTCCGCCGCAAATATCCGACCCGATCTTGGCAAATGCGATGCGACGCATTGAAGAATCACGAAAAGCATTTCTCGAACCCGAAGTCACGCCCGGGAAACCTGTTCGGGAGCGGCCCTTTGGCGTCGTTGCCCCGACCGGTAAACCATCCGTGCCTACCGCTACGGCACACGGTGTTCCTCCGACGAAACCGAGGCTTGTGATTTCGGCCCCCAGCATCGAGAAACGCGACACGAATAAGCTGCCGCCGATGGACATTATTTCGCCGGTTAAGACCGATTTCGTCGAACCGCTCATTCAATATATTGACACGCCTGTCGTCGCCGCGGAATTTGCCGAGATTGGGCGCATTCGTATCAAAGCGGAGAACGCCGAGATCGAAACGGCCGAAATATCAGGGTCCGCCGCCGATGAGATCGAGGATCTGGCGCCTTTCTCGATGCGTTTCGGGGCCGGGCTTTTCGATCTTATTATCGGTTTATTCGCGACCATGCTGTTGCTTTCACCCGTTGCGTTCACACGCGGAGATTGGTTTTCCTTGACGGGGCTTCTGACTTTCGCCGGAGCCTCGGCGCTCGTTTTGTTCTTGTACATGACGATTTGCCTTGGTTTCTTTGGCAAAACGATGGGAATGCGGCTTTTCTCGCTCGAACTGGTCGACGCGGTTGAGAATGAATATCCATCGCTTCGTCAGGCGGCGGTGAACTCGTCGATTTTCCTTCTGCTGGGTGGCTTTGGCGGCGTTGGCTTTTTGACGATTTTCTACAACGAAGAGAAACGAGCGCTTCACGATCTGTTGTCGGGGACGATTCTCGTAAGAGAATTTTGACTCCACAATTAACAACAAATAAGCTCAGAGTCGATGAAACTCGTTCTTTGGGCTTTTTAGCGCCTCGACTAAACTCGACAGCATGAGTGGTGATGGAGATCAGCTTCGAATTCCAACTTCAGTTGGCCCTTCTACTAGTGACGAACCAGCTAAAGCTGGAATTCTGAGCGACGCCGAAGCCCAGTTCAAAAAGATGGCGGCGGCGGCACGCCGCAAGCTGGGTGCGATCATTGCAAAACGCCAAAAGCTAATCGGCAACCTGCGCGCGGATCTCGAAAGGCACGGCGATGCCGAGAGATGGAAACGCTTTGGCGATTTGATTTTGGCCAACATTGGAACGGCCGAGCGGCGGGGTGATCTCGTCATCGTTACAGACTATTTTGACGAGCTAGCTCCCCGAATTGAGATTGACGCAGACTTTAACAAACCCATTAGCGAGATTGCCGAGGGCTATTTTCGGCGGTACGTTAAGGCGCGCAACGGGCGTCGTGTTATCGCAGAGCGCATCGATAGCGCCGAAGCTGAAATTGCCGGGGCCCGCGAAAAACTGCGGCGGGTCGATGCCGCTATAGAAGCTGGCGATTCCGAGTACCTGGCATCGACAATCGACCCGGCGCCAAAACCAATTTTCTCGACGCGGAAGAAGAAGGTCGATACCGAATTCAAAGGCGCACGGCGATTCATATCATCAGATGGGTTTGAGATTCTTGTCGGGAAGAAGGCGAAGGACAACGATTTTCTGACATTCCGCGTGGCAAAGTCGCTCGATCTATGGCTCCACGCCGCAGATTACCCTGGTTCGCACGTAATTGTCCGAAACGGAAACCGCAAGGACATTCCAAATCAAACCCTGATCGAAGCTGCTCAACTTGCCGCCTTTTACAGCGACGCACGGGAAAAGCCGAAGGCGGCGGTTAATTACACACAGAAAAAATTTGTGAATAAGCCCAGGCGATCCGCACCCGGGCTTGTCAGCCTGGCAAGTTTTAAGACGATTTTGGTCGAGCCCAAAGTCGGTGTTGAAGCCGTCGTAACGGGTCAGAACCGTGAGCGGTAGCGACCGGGGAAGCTCATTCACTCATCGTTTTCTCAACATTCTCTTTCATCGAGTTAATAACACGAGCGCCGCCGCCGACAAAAACGCCCCGCAGATGGCCTTCGCGGTCGATGAGCAGCGTCTGCGGGACGACTTGCTGCTTGCTGATCGAATAAAACTGTTGGGTAGCGGCGCCCGGGCTGCGAACAAGCGTGTAGTTGAGTTTCATGCTGTCCGCAAAGGTCTTGATCGCCGCGACGCTCTCGGGGGCACCGTCGCGGTCGCCGATGTTCAGCCCGACAATTTCGAAGCCCCGATCGCCGTATTGCTGCTGCAGTTCAACCAGATGCGGCATTTCCGCCCGGCACGGGCCGCACCAGATACCCCAGATATTTAAAAGCAGCACTTTTCCTTTACGATCCGATATTTTTGTCTTGGTACCGTCCAGAAGTTCCAGTTCGGCATCGGCAAGACCGGAAGCAAGCGGCGGATAGACCGAAGTCTTGCCGTCACTCGTTTTAGGCGCCGGTTGATTTGTCGCGACGCCGTTAGACCCCGCTTGTTGCGACGCCGTGCAGGCCGTAAAGATCGAAATGGCCGAACAGATTGAGACGAAAACGATAACTTTTATAACAGATAGATTCATTAAAACCTCGTGTATATACCTGACTTCCTCGAACGAAAATTGATTATACAAAATCGTCCAAAAATTAGCACATCCACGTTCGGAGTCCCACCTTTAGGCGGCCCGGTTTTGAGTTCGGCGCTTTGAGTCCCGCCTTTAGACGGCTCTCTTCGCCGGGGAAGAAGCCGGCTAAAGGCGGGGACTCAAAACGTGGATTACGGGGTCGTAACTACCGTAGATTGGCGACGGCGAAGGGAACTCTGCCAAGCGGGTTGGAATATCATTTGGCCGCCAGACCTTCGTTCACGGGGTCGTTTTGGTAATCGCTTTTCGGTCTTAGGGTGATCTTGTGCAGGCCCGAAAGGATATCGACGAGGTTGAGGATTTTGGCCGGGACAAAGAGTAAGGTTTGGGAAAGGCTGCGTTTTTTTGCGTAGATTATCGAGCCCGGAAACAGGATCAGGAATGTGACTACCAACCACGGATATAGAAAGCCGGGCAGCATGGCGGCGGCGATTATGGCAATTAGCCAGGCGAGGAAAAGAATTGTCGTTTTTAATCTAAGCCAGCAGAAAGCGATCCCGTTCCCGGAGCGCGCAGCGTAGGCGATCGTCCTCGTGATTTCGCCGAGGCGTTTTGACCTGATGTCTCGTCGGAAAGTCGAGATGATGCTTTCTATTGAGTTGCCGTGATAGCAGCGGGTGTGGCAGGCCATCTCGCGGGGGATGATCTTGAGTTTCCAGCCCTCGCGAATCAGACGCAGCCCTAGCTCGGCCTCTTCTTCGGTCGCGAGATTTGGATTGAATGATCCGACCTTCAACAGCGTTTTGCGGCGATAGAAGCAGCATGGGCCGCGAAGCCATTTTACATCCACGACACTTTCATCCCTTTCTTCGATATCGAACACCGGTTGGCCGGCCTCGTTGTAGTCGTCCGTGTAGCCGTTGACGCCGGCGACGGTCGGGTCATCGTCAAAATATTTGAGCGTCGGCGGTAGGAAATCCGGGTAAACGAGCGTGTCGGCGTCCAGAAACAGAATGAATTCGCCGCTGGCATGCTGCGATCCCATAAACCGTCCGGCCGACGGTGCGAGCCGCAATTCCGGACTGAGCGGCAACACCCGCACGCCATAAGATTCAACAATCGAAACCGTCTGATCCGTCGAATGCGAATCGACATATATCATCTCGGCCCCGCCGACCTGTTCGGCTGCGGCGAGAGCGGCCTCGACGCATTTGCCGATGGCTTTCTCCTCGTTTCGTCCGATTATGACGATCGATAGTCTGTGATTCTCGGTCATTCGTTTTCGCTCACCGACGGCAGATGATTCCGCTTCCACGAGCGCCTGTAAGTGCCGACGGACTCGGCAAAGCCAGTCGGAAGCGCGGATTTAGAAAAATTCCTGATGCCATTCCACGCTGCGCCTACACTCTCGTAGGCAATTACGGGAAGCGTATTGCGGTTCAAAGTAACGGTTGCCAGTTGCGAGATGCGGTTCGCCCAATCAAATTTATATGTTTCGTCTCCGCGCAGAAAATCGAAAACCGCGTTGCCGCGTTCAATCGCATTTTTTATCGAAAGGCCGAGCAAAACCAGCCCGACGCTCAAATGCGAGAATTCAGGATCAAAGCCCGAATTGTAGTAATAAAACGTACTGCCGTCATCGAGTGCGTAGATCGAGCTTCGACATTCTCCTTTCGTCCAGAGCTCGTCAAATCGGATCAGCCCGGCATTTGCAAGCTCAGGTACGAGCCTCCGCTGGAAGGCGACAAGCCGCGGATGTCCGCTCAGTTCCGACCCGCCGTATTTTTGCATCCGCTTGTCATGCAGATGTAGAAATCTGTCGAATGCAGCTAGAACATCATCCGAAGATGTTCTCGAGCGATAGTCAAACCCTTCAATTTTTTCTATTTGTTTGAGGCGACGCTTAAAATTGGACGCTCTCTTGCTTTGCTTCAGTACGAATTCCCATCCGCTTGTCAAATCAATTTGAGGGCAAACCGCACTTATCGATTCCGTAAATCGGGGAAGGCGACTTGTTTTCGCGCGGCTTTGCGATTTTAGAAGACCGATGGTTTCCGAGCCGCCGGTTAGATTTTCGAGACGGATTAGATCGCAAGACGTATCGCGTTGCAGAAAATCGAAAATTGCAGAGATGGCTTCCGTTCTGTCTTCAGGCTTCGCGATCAGATCGAGATGATCGGCCCCGCCCGCATCTTCGCCCATCAATGAGAGCCGGTTAAACCGAAGCCCGAGAATCTCGCGTTTCGCAAGGAACATCGGCAAAATCCCGATCAGCGTCTCGGCCCGATACGCCTTTAGAATAAACGGAATCCTATCCTCGCCAAAACTTTCGAACCAGACCGACATCCATTCCCACGACAAAAACGGAGAACATTCAACCGCCGCAAACAGCTGCCGCCATTCCGTTTTTATTGCGGCAAAGGCCTCGATTGCCGAACCGGGCTGAATTAAAACGCGGATCATAAATTATCCTTGAGCCTGCGCCGTTTCTATTTTCTCCGGTGTTCCTGACTTGAATTCGCGCAAACCGCTAACAATGCGAAACTTCCATCTCCAAAGCAGCGCGCCGAAGAGACTGCGGTTGAAAATGTAAAACGCAACGTGCTCTCGCTCGCCCGACGCCCAGAATTTCTTGTTCGGTGTTGACGGGCTCAAAAAGTCGATCTCATTGGAATCGTGCTCGATCGAATCGCGTACGAGTTCTCGAAAAAGGATATTGCCGGGCGAATAACGGGCGAATTCCTCGTCGTAAGAAGTCTTCCAATGTACCGTTTCCCTGATGTACCTAATGTTCAGGCTCATTGCGATGGTTTTGCCATCGAGTTTTAGCTCATAAACAAACAGCGACTTTTTGGCGGCAACGGCCGCCGCAAAATCTTCGTGCAATCGAGCAACGGACGGATCATCGGTCACCGCCGTGCCACGACGGCCTTTCCATCCTTTTGCTTCGAGGTCAAAATACGTCCTCATCAATTCCGGTGTGCAGCCTTGGGTTGAAACAAACTCGACCGCACCAATTTCTTTCAGCCGACGAAGCCGCCTGTCGAGTTCCTGGCGAAGATGTTTTCTCGATCCTCTAAAGAAATCGTGCATGACTCTCTCTTTATCATCGGATCGCGGCAGTGTAATAAACGGAGCTCCATCCATCGGCCAAATGCCCGCCGGATACTCTTCGATTTCGGCAAGCTCGAGCACGGACCCGAGCCAGCTCTCTCGTTTAACGAGCCGAAACTCAAGCACATCCCATCCCGAAGCATCTCTGAGAGTCCGCCAAACCTCGTCGACGATGGCGTTTCGTTCCGTTTCATCCGCGCCGTGTACAAGGTCAAATCGCGGAGTGTTTAGGTTATAGACGGCCTGTATTTTCCTGACCGGAACACCGTGTAGCACACCCCGTTTCTTTAAGATCGGAAGCAAAGCTCGCAGTTTTCCGTCTCTTCTCACCGTCAGAAGTTGAATGTCATCCCCAAAATTTTTCACGAAAGCCGAGAACCATTCGGGACGCAGAAAAGGCTCGCCCGATGCCCCTTCGTCGCACAACTCCGTCCACTCGACCGAGATCTGGTCGATCAATTCAATTCCGCCTGTTAATATCTCCGTTTTTATCATTCTCAAGACCCTAAGCGGATCACCCAATCATTCGTTTTTCCCTTGACGAGCTTAAATTTCGATTGCCGGGGCTTGCCCGCAAGATTCGTAGCCGTTATTTCGTAGTCACCCAAAAAGCCTATGAAGCTGAACGCACCCGTTTCCTCCGTTTTCCCGCCGAGGCGTGTTTTCCATTCATCGTTGATCAGTCGGTCAAGCTCTCGGTACGCAGGTTTAAGCACCCCGTTTTTGTCTATCAAACCGATTCCCGGCAGCCAGGCCCGGTCGTCATCGATGCCCCAGGTTACGATTGCCTCCACCTGTGTGCTTCCAAACGCGATGGTGTAAAACTCGCGATAAAACCGCGCTTGTTTTTCCGCATCCCAAACGCCGTTTTGATATGTACCCGTGATCGTCAGGGGCGATGTTCTGTCGTCATAGTCAAACGTTTGAGCGCTGAATTCGGTCACCTGTAACGGCTTTCCCAAAACGGCGTAATGATCCAACTGCTCGGCCACGTTGGCTGGCTCAAACCATTCGCCGTTGGCATGGGCCTGAATACCGATTACATCGATCTGAGCGCCTTTCGAAAGGAGATGCTTTAACAGATCGAAATAGCGGTCGCGATTGTAATTGTGTTTGCCGACCGAACCAAAAACGCCGTACTCGTTGATCATCAGCCGCTTTTCCGGTGCCGCGTCTCGTGCCCACTTAAATGCCGACAAAATATATTCTTCACCGGCCACGCTGGCAAAAAAATCCTTTTTTTGCGCCAGCGGCTCGTTGACAACCTCGACGTCGGTGACGCCGGCGTTTCTGGTAACACTCGATCTGACCCTTCGTTCCAGAATCGGCAAAAGCTCTTCCTTTCGTTCCGGAAGCCAACGCGGCGTTCCGAATTCACTCGTTCCCCATAGTAGAGGCGCACTTGTAGTCTCAAGACCGAGTCGTTTGCTCAGTTACGCTTCGCGGTCAAACCATGACCAGTTTTAGTCTCCTCGCTTGTTCTCGATGTTGTCCCAATAATTACCGATAACCGCGTAATTGAAAAGTTTCTTAAACCGCTGCTCGTAGGCCGGCAGTTTCACGGGATCGAGATCGTCGATTTTCAAATAACAGCCAAACTTGAATGCATGTGAAACCTGTCGAATTTCGAGTTTCACGTTGTTCGCAGGTTTCCCATCGGCGTCGAAAACCTTGATCCTCGCCGGCCCTTTCCGCAGTTTCCCAATATTCTCGTGTGCTTTGGCAAGTGCTGCCAAGTTCTTCTCTTGGCGGTCATTTTGAGCCGTGGCTGCGAAATTACAACCTCCAGCTAAACTAACGCCAAGCGTCACCAAGACGAGGCGAGCAATCACTCCCAGACTCGATCTATCCAAAACGCATCTCCGTTGCCGGTAATACTGTGTCTTCGATATTCGGAGTCCGAAGTTTTGTAAATTGAAGCACGACAAAAAGAACATAAAGAGCGTTTAGTACCGTATACCGTTTCCACAGGCGGCGTGGTTCGCGAACGAAACGAAAGAGCCATTCCAACCCGCGCCGCTGGGCCCAGGCCGGTGCCTGCGGGACAACGCCCGCATGAAAATCGAAAGCCGCACCAACCGCGAGCAACGGCATAGGGAGAAGGTTGCGATACTCAAAGACCCAGGTTTCCTGGCGAGGACAGCCAAGCCCGACCAGAACGATCGACGCGCCGCTCGCTTTGATAGTTTCGGCGATGTCCGCTTGCTCACCGGCGGTCACCTGGCGAAAACGAGATGGCTGGCTGCCCGCGATTTTGAGGTCGGGGAATTTCTGCAAAAGATTTGCTTTGAGATCGGCCAATACCTCATCGCGGCTCCCGTATAGATAGACGGCCAATCCTTCGGCAGCCGCTCTTTCGCAGACTCTGAGCGTCAGTTCCGGGCCATAGACGCGGTCGGGCAGCTCTACATTGTGCAGCCATTTCATCGCCCAGCGGACCGGCTGGCCATCCGGGGCGACGAGATCGAGCCGATTCAAGCGATGCCGGTGGACGGCATCGAGCGCACCAGTCATTACTCCGTGAACGGCCAGCGCGCTGACGGCGAACGGCCGCTTGTCGGCGGCGGCTCGTATTATTTTCTCTGTCGCGGCGTCGTAGTCTATCGCATCGACGCCGATCCCAACCACGTTTTGTTTTCCCAGATCGAGCATTTTGATTTACGCCGCCGCGATCTCGTATTTCAATTCTTGTTGCTGTTTCTCTTTTGTCGCATCCACGATCTCATCGATTATGGTTTTCAGATCGTATTCGTAGCTCCAATCGGGATAATCCTCCTGGAATCTCCTGACGTCACTGACCCACCATATATGATCGCCCTCGCGGGCCTGACCCGAGAGGCTGTATGACAGTTTCTCACCGGCGGCTTCCTGGGCGATCTTTATCGCTTCGAGCACCGAACAATTGCTGTGGCGGCCTCCGCCCATGTTATATACCGCGCCGGAACGCGGGTCTTGATAGAAGCTCCAAAAAGCTCTGACAAGATCGTTTGAATGGATGTTGTCCCGCACCTGTTTCCCCTTGTATCCAAAAATCGTGTAATGCGAGCCATAGACCACGCATTTGATTAGATACGCGAGAAATCCGTGCAGCATGGCGCCTGAATGGGCTGGTCCTGTGAGGCATCCGCCGCGGAAAATACCGGTTTTCAGGCCGAAATAGCGTCCGTATTCCTGGGTCATCACGTCGGCCGCGACTTTGCTTGCGCCGAAAACGCTGTGTTTCGAGTTGTCTATCGTCATCGATTCGTCGATCCCGTGTTCGAAATAGGCGTGCGATTCGTCGATTTCCCAACGGCTTTTCTTCTCGACGAGAGGAAGCAGATTTGGCGTGTCGCCGTAAACCTTATTGGTCGAAGTAAAAATGAACGGAGCGTCGGGGCAGTATTTGCGAACCGCTTCGAGCAGAATCAGCGTCCCCATCGCGTTGACGCTAAAATCGGTCAACGGTTCTTTGGCAGCCCAGTCATGGCTTGGCTGAGCAGCGGCGTGTATCACAACAGAAACATCCTTGCCATATTTGCGAAAGATATTTCGCATTGCGCCTTCGTTGCGGATGTCGGCGGCATGATGAATAAAACGCGGCAGCTCGACCTTTAGGGCCTGAGTGTTCCACGTGATGGAACCGTCGCGACCAAAAAAATACTCGCGCATGTTGTTGTCGATTCCAACAACATCAAAACCCTTAGCATGAAAGAACTTGGTCGCCTCGCTGCCGATCAGCCCGGAACAACCCGTTATTATCGCTACACTCATAATTCACAAAAAGAAGGGAACTAAGACTACGATCTTCTTTGTATGGTTTGGTAGAGTTGCAAAACGGACAATTTTCCAGTTTTTATGACCTTTTTCGAGTGAATTTCTGGCCGTTCTCTTTAGGTTGGCTTTTTAATAAAGCAATGCTCAAAAAAAGAACTCATTTCGTCTCTTTACTAAACTGGCCAAAGCGGAATTCCAGCTTACCGGAAATGTCCGCGAGGTAAACGAGGAGCGTTCTAATAAACACGATAACACCCGCCATCTCAAGCGCTTCTTCGACCGTAGCGAGTGCTATATAAAGCAAATTTTCTTTTCCGTAGATCTCAACGTGAATTCCCTCGATCAATTCAAACCCAACGGCCGCGCCGACATATAATGCACCCGCCACAATAAACCAACACCGAATGTTTGCGGGGAGGCTCATGCCAAATTTAAGATATGCGAGAGATAGGGCCAGTATCAGGACAAACGCGGGCACTACCCAGGCAAAATACAAGATTCCCAGATTCTCTTCGCCCAGAATCGCTCGCATTGGCTCGATCAAACGCTCGTGTACAGAGAATGCTTCATCAAACGCCATGAACAAAAATCCGGTGGACAGAACTCCCCAATGCAATACGTATGAGGCTTTTTGTTTATCTTTGAGGAAAGCGATTGCCGCAAGGAGCAACGACGCAAACAGCAATATCAAGGTGCTGAAAAAGGTCGGAATATTTAGTTCGAGATCAACATTCAGGAGTTTGACCATTTTGTGAATAACCACGGAACTATAACCCGTAGCCTGATCGGTCAGCTGGATTGCGATACTCGACAAAACCAATAGCACCGCCATCATTCCCAGCGTTTTGGTGATACGATCCGTGTTTATAAACACTGGTACGGCGTTTACCTGGTCGGCATCACCGACACGTAGCATTTGGTCACGGCGATCAACAACCGGAAAAATACTAAAGTTAGAAGATAGCAGGGTCCTGGATATTTGCTTCATGGCATTAGACTCGGGGCCGGAGATCTCATTTGCTCGGCTTGAATAGACGTAATTTTGGGCAGTGACGAAGCGAGTTGTTCCTTTAATCTTAGGAAGGGCTTCTCTATTAGATAGAAAGAGAGTGCGGCGCAAACGACGCTTACAATGCTTCCCAAAATAAGCACGCCCCACGGCGAATCGGTTACACGCTCGCGAAAAATGATAAAAATCATGTTGTGCCAAAGATATAGCCCGTATGACACAGTGCCGACCCAGACGAGAGCGGGGTTGGTGAGCCACCTAACCCGTGTATTTAGCGCATAGGCCAATACCAATGCCGAGGAAACCGTGATTGCCGGCAGGCCGTACGCATACAACGCCGAATTCCACGCCACAAAAACTGCCGCAAGCGCCAATACGAGTGCCGCCGACAGGGCCAGAAACCAATTGACGGCTGGCAGTCGACCGGATGCGGTAATCAGACCGAGCAGACACCCGACCAAAATGCCATCTGCGCGTGTATCAAAACTGTAAAAGACACGGTCAACCTCCTGCGCGTCGGGTCCCCACAAAACAATGCGGTAGACGGCAATGACAAAAGCCAGAACACTGATCATTGCAAGAACATGAATTAGCGGCCGCCGTTTGCGTAGGAG
Organism: Chloracidobacterium sp.; assembly: GCA_031430895.1. Taxonomy (GTDB): domain Bacteria; phylum Acidobacteriota; class Blastocatellia; order Pyrinomonadales; family Pyrinomonadaceae; genus OLB17. The sequence continues at coordinate 16,383 of JANPCJ010000042.1, forward strand.
AAATAATAAGGCAATAGGATAAATAAGATAAAAATGCTCTTCTATTGCGAGCGACCAGGTATGACTCAGCCCACCCATCTGCGCGTAGCCAAACGCTATTGCAAAGTCGGATAGGTAAACGGCCGTGACGAGAATCGCCTGGCCGGATTTAACCAGGGCCGCACCGGACTTTGCAGCCAGCGCGTAAATTGAGAACGCCACGAGCAAACCCGCAAGGGCAGGCATCAAACGGAGCAGCCGCCGGATATAGAACCTTTTGAGATCGATACGTTCGAACTCCGCGTACTCCCGATAAAGCAAAACGGTGATCAGAAAACCTGAAAGGACAAAAAAAATATCAACGCCGATATGACCGCCGTGAATGTATGGAATCCCGGCGTGATGGAGCAGAACAAGTATTATCGCGACACCGCGCAGACCATCCAGTTGCGGCCGATGCCCCAAATAAAAGGGTCTAACTTGTTCTCCAACCTGCGGCGATTCCATGAGACGTTACTTCTTCCTTGCCGAATAATAGATCCAGTGCGATGAAATATCACTGTTTACCAGCTTTCCCTCATTGTCGTATGCCTCAATATCTGAAAACCCCACCTCAACAAGCTGTTTTAGTTGCTTCTCAATGGTGATGTAATAGAGCAGGAACGCATACCGGTGGTCGCTGTCGTTTGCCACGGCGTAATCCTCGACCGATATCTCGTGCTTTTTCATCGCGCGATGTTTTGGCAGATGATAGAGAGAGTAAAAGAAAAACCTAAAGAATTTTGCATCGAATTCTATTTTTCGCTGCCATGGGTGTTTTTTGAAATATTTGTAATCGCGGTTATGAGAAGAAAACATAAAAATCCCGCCGCTGCTAAGGATACGATGGATTTCGCCCAACGCCATGAGTCGATCCTCATGTGAAATGCAGTCGATGCCGTTAAACGAAAAAAGGACAAAGTCAAAGCTTTGATCGGCAAACGCCTTTAGATTTCTTGCATCGCCAACCAAAATCCGTGCATTCGGGAATTTTCTTCGTGTTTCATCCACAAACTGCTGCACGTAATCGACACCTGTATATTTCCTGCTTATCTCAAGGAGATATTTCGTGGTCCTTCCGCCGCCGACGCCGAGGTCAAGAATTCTCGAATCAACGATTTCCGGTAACAGTTTTTCAAACAGTACCTTTTCAGCTTGAAACAGAGCTTCTTCGCCCTGAAAATAGTCAATTATATCGGCCCTCGCGAAGGCTGTTCTATTTGAAATTGGCAATATTTCGTGTTCCATTTACGTGATTGCTCAAATGCCCAATCTGAGATTTGCGACCCGATGCGAAAACTTCCCCGCAACCCCGCGGGTGGATTCTTCACAAAGGCTTATTCTCCCCAACGCGAGCAGATCCGACCCGGTGGTATTTATTCTGCTTTCGGTCGTGACCGCGACTCTGTATCCTGCTTGTGCGGTTAGATATCTAATTGCAGCGTTATATTCACCGTTTGGATAGGCAAACGAAATGGTTTTTGTGCCCAAATGTTTTTCGAGGGTTGTTTTGCTCCGCGCAATTTCGCTTTTCATGACCGATTCATCTTCTAGCGGCAGAATGACATGGTTAGCCGTGTGAGAGCCGAAATTGATTCCTTTTCGGCCCATTTCTGTGACCATTTCCCAACTTAACAAACGATATTCGCGGGGATAATCGTCGAATTTCGATCCGAGTTCTCGTTCCAATTCGAGGATGACCTGTTCACGCAGATCGTTGGGTAAATAGACCAGCGAATCGGTCATTTTTAGCAGGTTGCCCGATTTGCCAAATCCGTCGGCAAGATCGTGAGCAACACCCGCTCTGCGCAATGCTCCGCTGATCGGGACCGATTTCTCAAGCGCTAGTTTTATAAGCCAAAAAAGACGGTCGTGTGCCAGAGGTTTGCTTTGGCCGATGAAATCGGTCGGAAGAAAAACTGTCGCGGGCAGACCGAGGTCGTTGAGGACGGGAAACGCTTCCTCATAAAAATCGAGATAACCGTCGTCAAAGGTAATAACGGCCAGCGGACGGGCAACTTTACTCTTGTCTTCCAAAAAGTGCATTGCCGTTTCCAGCGAAACTACGTCGTATGAGCGGCGGAGCAATTCGCAATGCCGGCGAAAGGTGGCCGTGGAAATTACGATTCCGTAGATCGCCTCGCGTTCCGCTTTGGCGATGTCCGCCACAACCCGATGATAAGCAAAAATATTGACCGAGCCGGGTTTCGCGCGCCGGAATCCAAGGTCGGTCCTGGCTATCGACGCCGCGGATTTGATCGAACGTTTTATAAAAAGATTTGTGCGCGTCATATGTTGCTGTCAGTCTCAATGAGACGAATAAACTCTCCTCGAAGCCTCTCAATATACATCGAAAAATTCATCTGTTTCCGAGCTCTTTTCCGAGCGTTGCGCCCCATTTTGAGGCGCATTTGCTTGTTTTTTACCAGGACCGCAATGGTTTCTGCCAGAGCTTTTACGTTCCCGGCCGGGAACAACAGACCTTCTTCCCCGTGGTCGAGTATCTCCGGTATGCCCCCAACCGCCGTTGAAATAATTGGCAATCCTGCGGCCATTGCTTCAATTACGGAAATTGGCATCGCCTCGGCATGGGTCGGCAGCACGAATATGTCGGCCCGCTCGTAAAAAGCGATTCGCTCACGCATCGCGACCGGCCCGAGATGTTCGATAAGCTCCATGACGCCATATTTTGCGCAATTGTCCGCCAGAGATTCTGCCCCATAACCCAGAAACGATGCCCTGACATTCGATCCCTGATCGCGAAGGATCGCGAGCGCCCGGATTAAATCATTTTCTCCCTTAAGCTTTCCGACAGCCCCGACAAATAGAAGCCGGACTGGATCGTTTTTCCCGGATTTGTATGGAACGCGTTTATTATTTTGGAAACCCGCCAGATCGATGGCATTGGGTATGATCGAAATCCTAAGTTTGTTGTCAAGGTGTCCAAGTTGCCGCGCGGACTCACGTGAAACAGCAATGACGCTGTGGCTCAGGCCGATCGCGAACAGTATGAACTTTTTTCCAATGGCAGGCTGCCGCGGAAAATAATTATCTATATCCCCGGCATGAAAATGCGAGATTACCGGACGTCTCATAATTCGGCCCAGGATGATAAAAGCGGATTCCCGATAAAGGCTGGCATTGCTGCCGATATGAACGTAAATCAGGCGAGGCGATCTAAACAGGCAGGTCCATACGAATTTACAAACCGCTCTCGAAGCCAGCAGTATCTTGCTAAATTTTCCAAAATCCTCCGCCTGCGATGCGATATAGATAAATTCGTAATCCTGATTTAGGGTTGAATCAAGAATGTCCGTGGTCAGTGTAGTGATGCCGCCGCGTGTTTTTGTAAGGTGCATGCCAACCATCAGTACACGTGGTCTCTGTTTACTCACAACGCGATCGCGCGACCGACCGCGAAGGGTCACGGGAACAACCTTCGACTCGGGGGCACTAACTTGAAATTGATATTCCGACATACGGGGGTCAAGACGAGCCGCCGCCAATGCTCTGTGCTTGAATTTGTAACTATACGTAGAGAGCGAAAACATTATTGATTCCAGAGAATAAGGTAAATAATAAATATCCCGGCGGTTGAAATTGACGCCGACCGCCAAACATTGAATTCGCGTACCTTGCGCGATAAATAGCCAACTTCAACGAGGGCCATCGACACGAATGCAAGCAGCTGGGCGGTTGCCGCTCCGACCGCCCCGTAACGTGGAATTAAGATTGCGCCGGCACAAACACAAATTGCAACACCCAGAATATTTGCGAAAAGATCTATTCGCTGGGCCTTAACCGCAACAAGCGCACGGGCGACGATCATAATCACGCAAAACGGAATGGTGGTGATCGCAAGGATGTTCAGAATCGGCGCCGCCCTTTCGTAGCTCTCGCCAAACAGGATCGTCAAAACTTGACTTGAAAGAAAAAATGAACAGATCGCGGCACATGTTGCCGCAAATAGCGGATAGCTTGCGATCTTTGACAAATATAGACCCCACGATTCCGGGGTGAGTTGAACGTATTTGGCGATAGCGGGCTGGACAGCATTTGCGTAGCTCGCCATCAATATCGAAACAGGAATAAGAAAACGTGAGGCGGCACCAAATTCCGCCAATTCAGCCTCGGAACCCAGGTAACCCAAAAGAATCAGCGGAGTTTGCCATGTCAGCGAAGCAAAAAAGATGGTGCTCGCAAAAGTCGGAGATGCCCGCGCAATTGCGCGAATTTCATCACCGTTAAAAGCGAATCTTGCAATGTATGACCGCCCGGCCAGCGCATAGGCGGCCATGGCGATAAACCTGACGACCACAAACGAAACGCATATTGCGAGAATGTCGTAGCCCGCCAAAATAAGCGCGAGGGGAACTAAGGTCCGCAAGCCGTTTTCGAGCGTCGAGACCCCTGCGACCAGCCGTGTCCGGCCATAGGCAATCGCCGCCGCCTCAGCCACGGCATTGACGCCGCTGGGGATCATCGCCAGGCTCAAAACAATTGTTGCGACACGCACCTGCCATGACCCACTTACCAGGAAGCCGGAAGCGGCCATCAAAACTGAGCAGAATATCCCCGAAATCAAAAGAAAAACGGAAGCGCCGCTGGCAAATTGAATAACCGAACTGTCGATATGATTACCCGACAATTTTCGACGCGTAATCTCGTTCACGAGATACGGCATCAGGCCCAGCGAGACAACGCTAAAGAAAAGGGCGTAAAGGCCCATGACGATGGTGAAACGGCCTACTTCTTCGACATCCCGCATTCGGGCCATAAAGACCCACACCAGAAGACTGTTCGCAATGCTGATAAAACCCGACCACGCCAACCAAACAAAGTCTCGTCGAAGGGCCGTCGGAGGCTCTTTGAGCAGTGGATTTCCGTTTTTAACGGTTGTGTTCATCTGGTGCATTAAGAGATTTGCCCAAGACGAATCCGCCTCAGCGCGAGGATCATCCCAAACATAAAAAAACACGTTCGAATCGGTGGACGTACGGACGCGAGCGAACCCGGCTCCTTTATTCCGGAGATGACAAACGCGATCATGCCGACGCCGAGACCGAGTGCGAGAGAGGAGAGCAGGCGGTCCGTCGCCCCCATCGTCTCAAAACATTCATAGACCGAGAACAGGATAAGCAGACAGAAGACCACTCCGCCCGCGATGCCAACCTCGGCGGTGATATGAGCAAAAACATTGTGAACCGGATTTGGAAAGACCTGAGATACAAATATGCCCGTTTCGTCATACCTGGTCATATTCGCTCGATAACCGTTCAGGCCGACGCCGACAATCGGATTGTCGTCTATTATTCTTAGGGCCGTTTCCATCAACGGGAGGCGAATCTCCGCGGAACCTTGATCATCCGCCGTGAGGCGCTCGGAGATTCTGCGGGCAAACGGGATGAGCAAAAAACCGGCCAGCATTATCGATGCAAATACCGATGCAAAGTATTGTTTGCGCTCAAGCGATGTGAGCTTGTACCAGCCGAGCGAGATCATCAGAGCAACCGCGACGATCAGGCCCGCCCAACTGCCTCTGGCAAGCGAAAGTATCACCGCGACCGTCCCGGAAAGCGCCGCAAAGGCCAAGAGCCTCTTTTGCCAGGAGGTAAAACTTTTGACCCGACACAGAAGCGGTGCCAACACAACCGGTATCAATGACGAAACGACCCATGCCATTTCGGTCGGCGTACGCATAAAGGCTGGTACGCGGGCGAGGACCACACTTTGTGTGCCGAGCAGCTCTTCTTCGGTCCCGGTCCCAAAATTTGGCAAATTTGTCGGGAATTCCATCGCGTATTGCGTTAGAGCAACGATGCCCGTGATAGCGAGCCCTGCGCCTACGGCAACAACCAACTGGATCATCCGGTCCCGCCGTCCAAAATGCGAGGCGGTGACGTACGCTATCAAGATCGAGGTAAGAAATGAGAAAAGAGAAAAGCCGCCGAGCAGCGTCGGCCCTGAATAAATGACGGACGCCGCCGCGCATGTGAATAGCACGATTAACAACCAGGTAAATGTCGCTGGAAGCACCTTTTCCTGCGCCTTTTCAAAATAGTGATCGTAAACCAGTAGGGCCAGCCCGGTGGCGAGGGTGAGCGACAAATTCAGACCCGACGGATCTTCGACTTCATTGATCTTGAAAAGACTTAGATCGCCTTTGAAAAAAAACGACGCTATAAAAGCAAAACGTACCAAACCGATAACCGGAAACTCCAGAACAAAGGCGATCACGCCGGCTAATACCATGAGCACCATGGCTCCCAAGGTCATCGTTTGTAAAGCGGAACCGCCAGCCGCCGTTACGATGCCGTAGCCCAGGACGCATGCGCCCAAAAGCAGGCCGGCCAATAAACTCAATCTGAGAAGAGTGCCGGTATGTTGAAATTGTCTTTTTCTAAGATGGACAATGTTCATTATTGCGTGGTTCGAGTTAGCTGACGGCTGTTAGTTGTCTTCAGAATCCCACGTACTCAAAATGTTTCTACATTGCTCCCGTTCCTCGAACCACGCTCGGAATCGTTTTGAGCAGAATCTTTAGATCGAGCGCCAGCGACCATTTATCGATGTATTCGAGGTCCTGCAATATCCATTTATCAAAGCTGGTCTCGCTGCGGCCCGATATCTGCCAGATGCAGGTAATGCCGGGCTTAACACTGAAACGGCGGTTAAACCACAATTTGTTGAATCTCTTAAAGTCGCGTTCGGGCAACGGACGCGGCCCAACAAGCGACAGGTCGCCGAGCAGAATGTTAAGCAACTGCGGCAGTTCGTCTAGGCTCGTCTTGCGCAGCCATTTCCCAAAGGGTGTCACTCTCGGATCGTTCCTCATCTTGAAGACCGGCCCGGCTGCTTCATTTAGCCGCTCAAGCTCGTTTTGCTCCGCCTGAGCATTGGCGGCCATGGTGCGGAACTTAAACATTTTGAAACGCCTCTTATTGAGACCGACGCGGTCCTGTATGAAGAACACCGGCCCCGACGATGTCAGCTTGATGAGCAAGGCGATAATCAGCATTAGCGGCGACAGCAAGATCAGCATTATCAAACCACCGACAAAATCGATCGACCCCTTAACGAACGTCTGCCAGTCGGTCAACCGCGATGCATAAATCGACAGGATCGGGGCCTCGCCAAGCTCGCCGGCGACCGCCCGTGAGAGTTTTAGATTAAAAAGGTCTGAGTATATGCGCACCGTAATGCCCTGTTCCTCCGCCGCCTCAGCGATGGACTGTATCTGGTCGTAAAACGTCTTTACCGGCAGGCAGATTATTACTTCATCGATCACATTTCCGGCCAAAACCTTCGGAATCTCTGACAGTTTCCCAACCACGCCCGGTACCGTTAGATCATCGACAAAACCGGCAAATTTATATCCGATTTCGGGGTGTTCGCGGATTAGATCCACGATCTTTTGTCCGCGGGCCCCGGCGCCGATCACAAGGACGGATCGCAGATTGCGGCCGTGAAGGCGGAACTGTTTTAACAGATTTCTTTTGAATAATCGTATCGCAAATAGCAGGACGAACGATGTAAATGCAAACATCAGCAGAAATCGTTTTGGAAAGACTGGCCATTCGGCTATCAGGATTTGCGTCGCCAGGATCAGGGTCGCAAAGGCAACCGCTCTTAAACAATCGGAAAATTCGTCCTCCCACTTCGCCAGTCGTTTTGACCGGTAAAGCCAGAACGACGACAGCATGAATATCCAGCTTCCAAAGACACCGGCGAAGAAAATCGTGCTGTCGATGGCCGGAGCGAGCACGGCGAAAACAATGTAGTCCATCCCGACCGGGCCGCCGTAGTAAAAGGCAAGGTAAAGCGCGATGCCCAAGGCCGCCAGGTCCAACAGGCGGTATATAAAGACGAGTGATGCTCGAAGACGCTCTTTCATATCCGAAAGCGTGGATTATCGTCGCGCGAATCATTGAAGGCCGACGGCAATGTCCGAATTCGACGCGCGGGCCGAACGCCGCCGTATCTGGAAACCGGCACTTGAGAAATCGAGGCCAAAACCGGAATGCTGAGGCGTGTCTCGATGTCGTCGGGTGAAATTATCAGGTCGCGGTCAGAACCGCCGTCCGAGAGTTTTTCGTAAAATACCGCACCCGCGAAACCGGCCATCGCTCCGACGCCCGCCAGTATTAGAAAATTGAGAAGCGGTTTAGGATTCTTCTGCTCGCCATCGGTCCTCGGGGGATCGACGACGGCAAAATTCATGATCCGCACTTTGTTTAACACTTGTCCCACCTCGTTTTCACGAGCCTTTTTCTCGTACAAAAGATAGGCCTCTTCGTTAACGCTCCGTTTGCGTTCAAGGCTTGTCCTCTCTATGCTTCGGGTGTTTAGATTGGTGACCTCGCTCGCCAGTTTGGAGGCCTGGGCCGTTAACGTCTTTTCTCTCTCCCGCAGAGATACGAGCGATGTCTGGGCGGTGTGAAGTTCGGCTTCGAGGCGGCGGCGGAGATCATTCAACGCAAATGAGCGCTCTTGCGGCGGATTCGCGGTTTCGGCGGCCAGTGTGCGTTTTAGCTGATCAATGCGCTCCTGGTTGTCGCGAACAAAGCGGCTGTTTGGCTGATATTTTTGTAGAAGCTGAGTTCGCTGTTGTTGAAGCTGCACCAGCTCGTCCTTCATTTTGTCGAGAGCCGGGACATATTTTGAAACATAGCCCGTCTGGATCTGTTCCGGTTCGGCGGCGATTTTTGATTGTAGAGAAGAGACCCTTTTTACCGTTTCACCGATCTCGGTTCGCGTCGCATTGGCCTGTGTTTGTGTATCAGAAAGTTGCTTTTGCAGAAGGCCCTGCTGTGTCGATATATCGGCGCCGATGACGCCGTTTTGGGTGTCGAAATTCTTCAGGTTATTCGTTGCATCGTTTAATCTTTGGTTGAACTTGCCCGTCTGCTCGTTAAAGACCTTCGCCGCCTCGGGTTTTTCATTTAGCTCGACGTGTAGCTCGACAAACTTCTGATAAACAGCCTCCAGCGTCTTTTTTGCCCGCTGCGGATCGGTGTCTGTGTAGGTAACCTTGATAACCCGCGATTTTTTTGTCGGGACGACATCGAGATTGTAAGCAACGCGGTTGACGACATTTTCCACCGCAAAATCAAAAGCCGGATCGGATGGCTCGATCTTTCCTTTCTTCGAGCCTGCAAGTTCATAGATAGACGCCTTGATCTGCCCACGTCGCTCACCTAACCATGTGTCCTGTTTCGGATTCTGATCGTTTACCAGATCGAGTTCCCTGACGACATTCGTGATGACGTCAAGACTCTTGAACAGCTCCAGTTCCGAGTTAAATTCTTCTTCGCTAATGGTAGTTTGCGTAATTTCAGCGGTCTTATCAGTCGATGTAATCTGCGGGTCGATCCGGTCACGCGACACGAGAATGCTCATCGTCGCCTCATATTTTGGCGTAATAAGAAAGGTCGCGACCATGCCCGCCGCCACGACAAGAAGAAAGATCGAGAGCGCAAGCGGGTTGCGGCCGGGCAGCCCTGCCCACGTCGGAGCGGCTTGATTTTTACCTTGCAATTGCTTCATATCGGGTGGATTTTCGATCCGCCTTAGAAAAACCTCGGCAGCAATCCTCGAAACGCCTCGACCGCCTTGTTTATTTGAGATATCTTCGAATCCGGCACAAAAACATAATCGCCATCCTGAAGCGCCACGTCCTTTACCGTGCCTTTGCGGTCAAGTATTTTCATCACGTTCGCGGTTTGAATAATCCAATCGCCTTTCCCGTTCGGCCGCGCATGGATGACCATCGACCGGTGGGCGTCTCTCGTGAATCCGCCTGCGAGAAATATCGCCTGGAGCAGCGTTCCCGCATCACGTATTTCGTATCGGCCCGGTTTGTTTACCTGACCACCCACGAAGATGCGCGGCGCGACGAAATTGACAACCGAAACCGTAATGATCGGCGTCAGCAATATTTCGTTGTAGGCTTTTTCGAGCTCGGATTTTAGCTCCGAGACTGTCCGCCCCTCGGCCCGAATCTCGTTTATTATCTGCGGGCTGACATATCCGTCCGGGCGCACGAGCATGTCTATTTCGTTAAGCTCTGGATGTGAGAAGAATTTAATGCTGAGTTTGTCCCCGCGCTGAATGCGGTAGGCTTGCGGCGGGCGTTCGACCGCAACGGAAGGCATCTGGCCCAACGAGGCCCCTGGAAAACAGATGGAGAAGAGAACCAGCCCGAGAATCAGCGCTGTGTATAATGAACGCATAAGAGTCTAGACAAACTACTTGTGCGGTTATATAGGGCTAATCCCTTTGTTTTTCCAGGTTTATTTTGGTCGTTCTAACGAGATTTCATTTTCGATTCCTGGATTCAGACGCTTTTTTTGCTTTGCCCCGAAGGCGGCAATTCGGGCGGCAAGAGTTTCTTCTGACGCAGATCCAGAAAGTTTTCAATGCTCCTTTCGACGCCGCTGAGGCGCCCGCGGCAATCCCAACAGCTTTCAAGATGTACGGCGACCCGTGTCTGTAGATCGTTCTCCATCTCGCCGTCGAGATACGAGATCATATCCTCGCCGTCGATATGGCTCGGAACCGATGAATTGTTATCTTTTGTCTTCATTTCTCGACTCAAACTTTTTTAGACCGAACGCCGTAGTATAGACGGGTGGGGTGGTGCGTTTACTAACAGTTGAGGGAAAATTGTTTTGCGGGGCCTATTGACACTAACAGATTCAGAACCGGGTTTCACTTTTTGTTCCGTGTTCTTTTCCGGGTGATCTTTGTTGTTTAGAAATCGTGCGGGTCTGCATTGACCTCGTGCGGGTCCGCATTGACCTCGTGCAGGTCTGCATTGACCTCGTGCAGATCTACTTTGACACCGTCACATTGTTAATTATCAAGGTATTGCCGATGGATCGCTGGAATTCGGAAATCGCTTTGTTTAGATCGGTACGGGCTTGTAACTCACGACCGCGGGCGGTCGCTAGTTCCGTTTGGCGCTGCTGGACGAGAAAGAAAGTGCTTGTGCCGCCGCGAAACAGCCTTTCCTCGCTGGCGTAAAGCTCGGCGGCGGCATCGCGGGCGGCGGTCGAGGATTCGAGACGCGATTCGGCCGAGCGAAGGGCCTGCAGGGCATTTCGCACCTCGGCCTCGATCACCTGCTCGGTCTGCGCCCGCGTGTTTGCGATTCGGTCGGAATCGACGAGGGTGCGGCCAAGATTTGCCTTTGCGACGCGATTTCCCCATGGCAGCGAAACCGCGACGCCTATTCGATACGACGGGTAATCGAGCGCCGCCAGGTTTCCGAGTGATGTCGGGTAACCGCCGACAAGATTGGGCGGTACGCGGCTCAAACCGGTCGTCGGGCTAATTGCCGCCGCCGTCTCGCTGCCCGCTAATCCTTGCGCGGTATAAGAGCCGATCAAGTCGATCTGCGGCTTCGTCTGATCGCGAAAATACCGCTGCTCGATGCGGTTAATGTCCGCCGTCACCTCAAGCTGCGCGATCTCCGGGCGATTTTTCAAGGCCTCGGTAACCGCAACCTCAAGCCCGATCCGCGGCGGGTCGAGCGTGATCGGCGAAACCGGCATCAGCGGTCGCGACCATTCGGTCGAAGTCCGGTCGGGCAAAAGCTGCGTCTTTAAAGTATTTTCAGAGCGCGTAATCGCCTCGTTTGCCGCGAACACATTCTGCTCAAACGTAAATATCTGGGCGTTGGCGGCGACAAGCTCGATCGGGGCCAGAACACCTTGGGCGACGAGGCGCTTGTTGCTTTCGAGCTGTTCGCGGGCCTGCACGAGCGTTTCGGTTTGAACCTGCTGATTTCGCAACGCAAAAACCAAATCCCAATACGCCTGTTCGACGCCCGCAATCACCTCGATCGCTCTTTGGCGCAATTGTGCGTCGGTCAGATTCAAATTCCGCTTAGCTATCTCGATCTGACGGCGGCGGTTGTCAAAACGCAGGCCGCGAAAAAGCGGCTGTGTGTATCCGAAAGTTAGCGACGACGGAAACTGGGGATTCAGAAACGAATTCGTATTGCTCGTCGTCGTGCGCGAATTATTAAAGAGCGCCGAGTAATTGCCGCCATAGAACGGCGAAAAACCCGTAACTCCGCCCGAACCGAAAAAGCGCGTCTGCGTCACAGCGCCGTTGACGGCACCCCCGATGGCCGAGGCGGTCGGCGTCGTTAGACTCTCGTAGTAACTCTCAGCGCCGAGCAGCGGATCGTAAACACCCCGCGCTCCTCTGAGATCAAAACCCGCGATCTGTGCGACGTTGCGCGAAGCGTCTATATCGTTGTTGTTTCGCAGCGCCATTCCGATGGCGTCTTCGAGAGTAAGCGAAAGCTGCGACGCCAAATCCACGCCTATACGCTCGGCACTCGGCAGCGGCCGGACGTGAACAGGAAAATTTCGCTGAACCGGCGGCGCCTCATCCGAAGCGGGCGTCGGGGTCGGCAAGGGCGTTTGGGCCGCAACCGAAAAGGCGGCATACAAGAAAACGACGCTCATATAAACGCGCGTCGTGCGAACAATCGAAAGCTTAACAAGTAAAAACATCAAAAAAGCTAAGTAGCAGACTTGTCTGCATCGGCGCCCGTGTCCTGTGGCTCTCGCTTAGGACGCCGGATGTATGCAAAAATACTCCTGACGCCTTCCGCCATCGACTGCCAAACAGTCGTCTCTTTTGCGTCGTCGAACAAAGAATAGAATACGGGCACGGCCAATAGAGTCAGTAGCAAGCACATCGATTGGCCGCCGACCACGAGTATGCCGATCGAGCGATTTGTCGCCGCGCCCGCACCGCTGCCGAGCGTCAGCGGGATCATGCCGGCAACTAATGCCATCGTTGTCATCAGGATTGGTCGCAGACGGTCGCGGTTTGCCTGAATGATCGCGTCGTAACGGTTCATTCCTTTCGCACGAAGCGTATTCGTATGATCAATTTGCAGGATCGCGTTCTTCTTAACGATCCCGAAGAGCAGCAATATCCCGAGGGCCGAGAAAATATTTAACGTCTGTCCCGAAATAGCCGTCGAGAGCAGTGCAAAGGGCACTGATAAAGGCAGCGTTAGAAGGATCGTCACCGGATGGATAAACGACTCGAACTGCGCCGCCAGAATGAGATACATGAACACGAACGACAAGAGAAATGCGTACAAAAACGCACTGTACGCCTTCTGCAGCTCCTTCGATTGCCCAGTCACGCCGGTTACGTATTGCGGCGGAAGGTTGAGGTCTTTGATATATGTTTCCAGCTTCGCCAGAGCATCGGATTCGGCGGTGTTTGGCGGCAGCCCGGCGGAAACCGTCACCTGACGCAAACGGTTTAACCGGCTGATAGATGACGGACTAAGCCCTTCCTCGAGTTTTACTACGCGGTCGAGACTCACCGGCGAGCCGTTCGACGACGCCACCGTAAATTGCGTCAGATAACTGCGGTCGCGACGGAATTCCTCGTCCGCCTGTACGACGACGTCATACTGCTCCGAGCCTTCGCTAAAAGTCGAAACGATCTGGCCGGCTGAGTAAATGTTTAGAGCCTGGGCCACGTTGCCCGGCTGGACGCCGAGATCGGCGGCTCTCACCCGGTCGATCTTGACCTGGATTTCAGGTGTTCCAACTTCGATAGAAGAATCGGGATCACGAAAGACCGGGTCGGTTTTCATTTTCTCGACAAGCTGATTGGCATATTCTCCCAGCTTTTCTATATCGGGCCCCGCGATATAATAACCCACGCCGGAACCGCCACGCCCGAGACCGATGCTGCCGGCAATCGACGAGGAAGCCGATACCGTGACCTGATAATCTTTGTTTGTATATTTCTTCGCTATGGCGCGGGTTCGATTGATGAGCTCCGCCTGCGACTGCTTTCGCTCGGCCACGGGCACGAGGCTCACATTGATAAAACCGTTATTGGATCCGAAACCACGGCCAAAGCCGGCGATAACAAGAGTATTTCTTATGCCGGGAACCTCCGCCTTGATATCGCGGGCAACTCGGTCGAGGATTGATTTCGTGGCGGAAAGCGATGTTCCCTGCGGCCCGCGAACATTTACCTGATAAAGCGATTCGTCTTCGTCCGGCAAAAACGCCATGCCGACATATCTGTAGAGCGGATAGATCGACGCAACCGTGAGAACGCAAATCAGCACAACGGCCCATCGAAACCGCATCGCCAGGCGCAGCAACCATGTATAAGTGCCGTCAACCTTGCTGTAAAACCAGCCGGACTTGGAAGAATGAGTTTCAGGTTCCAAGTTCAAAGCTCCACGTTCGTCCGAATCATCCGGCACAAACGCTTCACGGCCGTCTTCACTTAGAGCTTGGAACTTGGAACTCGGAACTTTCCGCTTGATCCACCTTGCCGCCAGCATTGGCGTCAAAGTAAACGAGACGACCAACGAAACCGCAATCGCGGCCGCGGCGGTCAGTCCGAATGACGACATAAATCGTCCTACAATGCCGGTCATAAACCCGACCGGGATAAAAACCGCGAGCAATGAAAGTGTCGTGGCCAAAACCGGAAGGCCGATTTCGCGGGTGCCTTCGACGGCCGCCTGAAACGGGTCCATCCCCTTTTCCTCAACGAAACGGTAGATGTTTTCGAGCACGACGATCGCGTCGTCAATTACAATCCCGACCATCAGAGTCAGGGCGAGCATCGTCATCTGATTTAGCGAATACCCAAAAGCCGCGATAGCGGCAAATGAAGCTATGATCGAAACAGGAATCGCGAGGGCGGCAATCAAAGTCGACTTAAAATTCCATAGGAAAAGGAATACCACAATCGCGGCGAACAATCCGCCCAATATAAGGTGTTCCTCGATTGCGTCGAGGCTGTTTTGGATAAACTCCGACTGGTCGCGAATAACGGCGACCTTCATATCGACCGGCAGATTCGGTACGATGTCCGCCATCCGGCTTTTGACATTGGCGATAACCGCAATCGTATTGACGCCGGCCTGTTTGCGGATACCGAGCGAAACCGACTGGACGCCGTCGAGCGAAGCGGCCATCACCGCATCGCCGCCGCCTTCCTCAACGCGTCCGACGTCCTTTATCTTTATCGGAAAACCATTGCGAGTCGTGACGACGACGTCTTTAAACTGCGAAACATCGGTCAGCTTGCTCATGGTGCGCAAACCGAGCGTCTTGGCACCTTCGATGAGATTTCCGCCCGGCAGTTCCTGATTCTGCGACCGAATGGCGGCCGAGACATCCGTCACCGACAGGTTGTAGGCGCGAAGGCGGTCGGGATTTATATAAATCTTAATCTGCCGCTGCCGTGAGCCTTGAAGAAAGACTTCGGCAACGCCATCGGCCGATTCGAGCCGTTCCTGGATCAGATTTTCGGCAAGGGTCGAAAGCTCGATTACGTCGCGCGGAGCGCTAATTACGTATTGGAGGATCGGCTGTGAATCGGGATCGGACTTCTGCGCGACCGGCGGATCCGCTGTTTCCGGCAGCCGGTTAACAACGGTGCTAAGTTTTTGCTGGATTTCCTGAAATGCCTGGTCGGGGTTTTTTTCAAGGTTGAATGTCAATGTGACATTTGAACTGCCGCGCGACGAGCTGGAACGCATTTCTTCAACACCCGGAACCGTGTTTAGCGCTCCCTCAATGATGTCGGTGATCTCGGATTCGATTTCCTCCGGCGCGGCTCCGGGGTTACTCGTGCGGACCGAGATCGTTGGCAGATCGATCTTGGGAAAACGGTCAACCCCGAGCGTAAAAAAACTGAACCCGCCAACAACCGTTAAAAACAAGACGATAACGGTTGCAAATACCGGACGGTGGACACAAATTTCAGCCAACCACTGCATAAAGATAGTTCAAAGTTCAAGGTTTAAGGTTCAAAGTTACTTGAACTTATTTCCGCGTAATTCCGTCTGCTGTAAATACCTCATGAAGCCCGCAATAACGCGGCTTGTTTCCAAACGCTTCTCTGAAAGTTCACCAAACTTGATTTCATCAACGTATCGTTGATCAAGAGCGACATACAGTTGCGCCCTTACCTCGCCACATGAACCTTTGGCAATCGCCGAAAAGTTTCAAGAATTCTTTGTTGCCACTGCGCTCAGAGCCTTCGGCGATATTCGAAAGAATCGAAATCGAGGCCCGTCGGATGTGATTGCAGAGGGCATAGTCTTTAGCAAAATTTCCATTCGAACTGACCTCATAAATCAATCCCGTAACTTGGCGAGCTAACCTGAACCTTAAACCTTGAACCTTTAACTAGGAACTAACTCTCGCCCCCTCGTACAGCTCCGCCAAATTGCTGGTCGCGACGGTTTCATCGGCGTTGAGACCCGATAGGATTTGATACGAATCACTTTCCTCAGGACCGAGTTGTATAACGCGGAGTTTCGCGATGCCCTCGACAATTACAAACGCCCGGTAGGATTGTGTGGCCTGATCGCTGTAAACAGCAGTTTTCGGAACAAATACGCCTTTTCCGCCGCCTTCTTTATTGATCTTGACGGTCGCAAACATGCCGGGACGCAGCGCGTTGTCACCGTTTTCGATCGACGCCTCGACAACTGCGGAGCGAGAGACGGGATCGACGGCCGGATTTACCGACGTTACGGTTCCGGCAAACTTGCGATCCTTGTAGGCCTCGATCTCAACCGAAACGCCGCGGCCTAATGATACATACGGCAGATCGGCCTCCGCGACCTGTATCTGGACCTTGATCGGGTTTGTACGCAGAATGGTCGCCACAATGGATGCGGACGACACATATTCGCCGACCGCGATCGGACGGCTGCTTACAAAACCGGAGAACGGGGCTTTGATTACCGTATCCGCAATTGCCTGTCGAGCTTCGGCAACTTGTGTCTGGGCCGATTCGACATCCGCCTGAGCACTCGCGATGGCCTGATTGCTCTGCCGGGCTGTATTCAAAGCAACATCCATCTGCTGCCGCGCGGCGTTCACACGCGCTCGGGCGGTGTCGCGCTGGGTTCTGAATGTTTCGTAGGTGATCATCGACACATCGCCCGTCTCAGTCAGCGAGCGATAGCGTTTCTCGTTTGCCTCGGCCTGTTTTAACTCGGCGAGCGCCTGTTCGTAGTCAGCATTCGCGGAACGCACCTCGGGAATCGTCGATGCAACAAATTTTCCGCCCGGCCCCAACCCAAGCCGTGCCTCAGCCTGCGAGACCGTCACACGCGCCTTTTTTACCGCTGCTTCGGCCGACGCCAATTGCAGTCTTGCATCTCGGTCGTCCACGCGCGCGATCACCGCGCCGCCTGAAATAAATTGGCCGGCGTTCACGGAGAGATTTGCAATTTTGCCGGCTGTTTTTGGCGCGACATCCGATGTTTCATCCGCCGTCACACTGCCCGTCGCCTGTATCGACGCAGCGATGTCACGCGATTCGCTTTTGCCTACCGTTATAGCAACGGTGGTCTGAGGGCTTTCTTCCGAGTTCGAATTCGCTCGGCCGCCGCGGTTCGAATCGGATGAGCCGCAGGCCACCGTCATCAAGACACCAGCGGCGCAAATCATGGTTGTGAGGCGTGTTCTCCACATAGATTATAATTCTCTAAGTGTCGTATTTTACAACACTTCGCCCGCCAGGGTTTCTCAAACTATGTAAATTTTTGTAAATGCCCCGCGCCCAGAAGCGTCCCGCCGATATCGGAAACCCGGCGTTCAGTTGTGAGAACAGACAGGTGAGATGCTAAAATATGGCAACTTAAACAACAGAGGTAAGCTACGTATGCAAGAAATAACCGCGTCGGAATTAAAGACACGATTGGACGCCGGAGACGGTATTCAACTCATCGACGTCCGCCAGCCGGATGAATACGCTTTTGCCAGGATCGACGGCGCAAAGCTCATTCCTCTTGGTGAAATCATTAGCCGAAAGAGTGAGATCGACGAATCTAAAGACACGGTCGTCCATTGTAAAATGGGCGGTCGCAGTGCTAAAGCGATAGAGATTCTGGAGAAAGTTGGATTCAAGGGCAACCTTGCGAATCTTGTTGGCGGAATTACTGCGTGGTCCAATGAGGTCGATTCCAGTGTGCCAAAATACTGAGCACTCAGTCGTTGTCGAAAACGCGGTAAAAGTCTCGAGCGCTGTGAATTACCCTCATAACATTGATCTCGGTTGAAGTAGCTCGATAAAACAAGAGTGAATTCGGAAATCCCTTCACGACCCACATCCTCATTTCAGGAACTTTGCCAACCTTTCGGACTACCCCAATATCCGGCGATTTTGCGATGAGAGCGAGCGATTCGTCAACCGCATCTACAAAACGAATCGCGGCTTCGATATTGTCTTGTGCAATATACTCTGCGGTTTCAATAATATCGAGGACCGCTGCCGCGCTGCGATTTATCCTCATTTACCACCGTTTCGCTTTGCCAAAATTCTCGCCCCGACGGTTTCCTTGATCTCGGCGACATCATCCTGTGTCCACGGAGACATCGGACTGTTCACGCCATCCAATAACATAATTTCAAGCTGTTTTTCTTGTCGCTCCTTCAGATAGTTTCGGACCAAATCGCGAAAGAATTCGCTTGTATTCCCATATCCGTCGGCCGAAACCACCGCATCCACCTCGGACTTTAGAGTATCTGGGAGTGAAATGTTTATAGTTGAAACTGACATAGTTGTTCCCCTTTCGAAGATTAGTCAAATTAGCAATAGATGTCAACGGTTTTTATTTCGCCCTAGAGATTTGCCATCGACCGCCGCGCGATCTTATTGTCCGCGAATCGATTCTTCAAATTCCGCCTTTTCTTTCAGCGGTTCCCCGTCAATCGTGAGCCCGATCTTATAACTGACGGGGCCGTTCGCCATGTCCCGGTTCTCAAATTTGCGTGTAAGTTTTAGCCGGTCCCATTTTCTGTATCTAACGCCAAATGTCGTGCTGTTTCGCAGGATCCAATCGGCGAATTCCGGCCAGGATCTTTCGTCCACCAGAACGGACAAGCAAACCAACACGCGTCCTTTTTTCCCCACGGCCGCCGTTTGCCAAACATCTAAAGCGCCTTGTTCCAGCAGTTCCTGCGTCATCCATGCCATATGTTCCGCCGTGTCGTCGTCGATATTGCATACGATCTCGACGACGGTATCGGTTTCGTATGGCAGCTTATTCTCAGCCGCTGCTGTCTCGATCAGGGAGACGCGAAAGATATTTGGATATTTCCCAAGATCCATCGTCCCGGCGCCCATGCCCTGGTTTAGAAGGAGACCGGACGGCAGTTCGCCGATAAATTGGGGCGAAAGTGTTTTCAGGATCGCGATACCGGTCGGCGTCGAGAGCTCGACATTTTCAAGTGTGATCGCGACCGGCGTTTGCGTGACGGGCAAGCCGATCAGCAGCCTGGCGCTCGCGGGCGGCGGTATCGGATGCGTACCATGCCACATCGTTACGGTGCCTCGTCCTGTCTTTATTGGCGTCGCAAAAATCTGGTCCGCTCCTGTTTTGGTGACGCAATACGCGGCCATTACGACATCTAGTATCGAATCGATCGTCCCGACCTCGTGAAAAGCGACCTTTTCAATCTCGATCCCATGAGCCCCGGCTTCAGCCTCGGCGAGCATCCGAAATATTTTTCTGGACAATTCCTTTGTTTCCGGATCAAGCGAGGAAGATTCAACCAGGGTGTCGATGTCTGTGTAGTGCGTATGCCAGTACTTCTCCGCTTCGAGGCCAAGCAAAATATTCGTATTCTCGTGCTCATGCGCGTCATCGTGTTGAGGCCCCTGCCCGAATTTACGTTTCCAGCTTTCGTCTCGCCAATTCACCTTAAGGTGCGTCGCATTGATCGTCGCTCTAATAACGTGTTCGGTCTCGACCGTCACGCCGTCAAGACCAAGCATCTGGGTGAGAGCGTTCAGTTCCTCTCGTGTAACCAACCCGGCGTCGACAAAGCTCGCGGCAAACATATCGCCCGCAATTCCCGCGACACTCTCAAAAAATAATGCCCTACCCATGAGAACTTCTCTTCACTTCGCGGACGACCTGGCACGCCGCGTAGCCTGCCGAAAATCCGTTGTCGATATTCACAACCGAAATTCCCGCGGCACACGAATTCAGCATCGCCAACAATGCGGCGATACCGCTAAAGCTCGCCCCGTAGCCGACGCTTGTCGGGACCGCAAATATCGGCTTGCCAAAGAGGCCGCCCACAACGCTCGGCAACGCTCCATCCATCCCGGCGACAACGACGAGGGCCGACGCAGCCTGCAGCGCCTCCTGTTTATCGAGCAGCCTGTGCAGACCGGCGACGCCCACGTCATAGAACTTTTCAAAAGCCGTGTCCATCGCCACGCAAACCTCGCACGCCTCCTCCGCCGCATACGCGTCGCTCGTTCCAGCCGCCAGCACCGCGACAAATGGCTCGCCGCTGGACGAATTTTTGACGGGTTTCGCGTTGACTATAAAGGTTTGTGCGGTTGTGTTCGCCCGGCCGTCGGGGAATTTTTCTTCAAGCGCCGCGATCTTTTCAGCGTCGAGACGCGTTATCAAGACGGGCTGCTCATTCGGAGCAAGATGTTCGGCGATGGAAATTATCTGTTCCTCCGTTTTCGATTCACCGTAAACGACTTCTCCGATTCCGTGCCGCAGGCTTCGATGATGGTCAAGCTCGGCAAAGGGTAGTTGTGTCGTGCGAAAAGGCGAGTTTTTCAAAAGCGCCAGCGCAGATTCGGTCGAAACCTCCTCGCGTTTTACCTTTTCCAACAATTCAAAAAGTTCCGTCTCTATCATTTCGCGCTTTGATTGCCTCCGCCGGTCATATAACCCGCCAAATCCAGCGTAATCCATTTGTATCCGCGAACCAGCCCTTCCTTAACCAGCCGTTCGCGCAGATGTAACGCCGCGTTCATCTCGTCGTGTGATACTTCGATCCGCAAAAATTTAGTCGAGCCTTCCTCATGCAGCCGAACACGAAAAACCCTCAGCCCGCCGTCGCGTAAAATGGCTTCAAAATCCTCAACGTCCTTCAATTTTCGCGGCGTGATAAAAACACCAGTCATCAACCGCGAGCTTAAACACGGGCTGGCCGGTTTTTCCGCCATTTCTAGTCCGTGTTCACGCATCAACATCCGAATATCATCCTTCGTCAAATCTGCCTCGGCCAGCGGCGACAAGATCGAATTTTCAATCGCAGCCTCGTGCCCCGGTCTTACATCTCCGCGATCCGACGCATTGTACCCATACGCGATCCACTTGAAATCGTGCCTTTCGGCGACTTCGCGGCAAATATTGAACAGTTCCGTCTTGCAATGAAAGCATCGTCTGCTGTCATTGACCGCGTAAAGCGGATTCAAAAGCTCGTTACTGTCCCGCCAGAAATGCTCTACGCCATGTGTTTCTATAAACCGATCTGCATCAGCCCTCTCAGCCTGCGAAAAACTCTCGCTCAACGTCGTCAGAGCGGCCAGCCTCCCGCCCGATCTTTGCCGTTCCTGCTCGGCCGCCCACGTCAAGAAAGCGCTATCGACCCCGCCCGAGAAAGCGACTATCAAACCCTCGTTTAGCTTGGGCCGCAGGAGATTCTGCAATGTTAGATACTTCTTTTGTCCGACAGTCATTTTGTTAAAAGAATCTCAAATGCGTGATTCTGAGCAAACTCTTCATCTTTCTCTCTGGCCTCCGCGTTAGACCAGTCTTGACGACCATTCGAGCTATTTTCAACGCTAAGTTCGCAGGGGCGGACGCAGAGATAGCGGAGAAAAAACTAACTTTTTTTCACGCCTCGTCACCGATCAGATTTAGTTCAATCCCCTCCGCCATCTTGACGATCTTCATGTTTTCGACTACGTTCGTCCGGCAAGCCATGACGGCCTTTTCCTTATCTCCGGCCTGTAACCATACCTGGCAGTTCAGGCATTCGCCGTTCCAGCAGAAATCACCGTATGAAATATTTTCCATTGCTAGAAACTGAAAACACCTGAGAAGCGAATTGTTCTCTGGCACCATATATTTCGTTCCAAGTATGTCGATCTCTATAAGTCGGTCGTACGGTTGGAATATTTCGGGCAGCGTCGTCATAACATTTTAATACCAGACCGTATCAATCGGCTGCGGTTTGGCTAGATTATCTTATCGAAAAGGTGTAATTTTGAACAATGGCATTAGTTATCTATACAAAACCGAACTGCCCGTATTGTCAGCAGGCGCGCGACCATTACAACGCAAACGGCACCGCGTTCACCGACTACGACGCACAGAATGATAAGGCGCGGCAGCGGGAAATGCTCGACTTTTCGGGCGGCGACCCAACGGTTCCGTGCATCGTAGAAAACGGGGCGTACGTAGGTTCGGGGTGGGGCGACCCGCCACGAGGCTGAACGGTTCACCCGTGAGTGCCGGCAGTTTGCCGGACGCGTCAATTTTGGATTTTGGATTTTGGATTTTGGATTCTCCGACGTAGACTTGTGTTTTTCGCCATGGATTTGAGGTGGACCGGTTTTGGATTACGCAATCTAAAATCTAAAATCTAAAATCCAAAATCGTTTATGGTTGGTTCTCAGATTAACCAATACAAGATCCTGGAAAAGATCGGCTCGGGCGGCCAGGGGACGGTTTACAAGGCCCTCGACACCAAGCTTAACCGGACCGTCGTTATCAAGGTCCTTCCGCCCGAACTGACTCTAAAAACCTCGAACTTCCGCCGTTTCGAACGCGAAGCCCAGCTCTGCTCCCAACTCGATCACCCAAATATCTGCACGATTTACGATTTTCACTCCGCCGACGGTGTTTTTTATATCGCGATGCAGTTCGTCGAGGGAAAGAATGTCCGGCAACTCGTCGCCGGACGCCCTCTGGAACTCAAAAGCATGCTCTCGATAGCAATTCAGGTCACCGACGCCCTCGCCTACGCCCACTCAAAAAATATTATTCACCGCGACGTTAAAGCCGGAAACATCATGGTAACCGATGCTGGTCAGGTGAAAATCCTCGATTTTGGTTTGGCCAAATTGCTTGAAGACGAGCATAGCGAACAGACAAAAGGGCTGGACAGGACACAGATTACCGAGCTCGGAATTCCATACGGCACGGCAACCTACGCCGCACCAGAACAGGCAAAGGGCGAGCGGGCCGATCACCGCTCCGACATATTCTCGACCGGCGTTTTGATTTATGAAATGCTGACCGGGATATGGGCGTTTCAGGGCAAGACGGTGATTGACGTTCGTCATCAGGTGCTCTACGGAACGCCAAAGCCGCTATCGGAAATGCGAAAAGAGCCTTTGCCCCCGCAACTTCAGAAGATTGTTGATAAAGCTCTCGCTAAAGAACCGAAGGATCGTTACCAAAAAATCTCGCAAATGCGTGACGAGCTTCGCGTGATTTTGCAGCAGGTCGCGGGCGCGCAGGTGATGCCCGGCGACACGTTTGTTCCGGGCCACGCCGATGGCAATAAGGTAAAACGTGTGCTCAATTGGTTTACCGGCAAATCGCAGCCCGAGGCGACGTCGGTCGGACGTACGCCGTCGGTTTCGACGACGCCGTCCTATGCTCCCGACATCTCGATGACGGCGACCGGCACAGAGAAAAAGAGTGTCGCGATACTCCCGTTTCAAAATCTAAGCCAGGACCCGGCGTCGAGTTTTTACGAGTTTGCTCTCGCGGATTCGGTAATTACGGAGCTCGCGCAGATTCGTTCCATCATCGTTCGGCCAAGCTCGGTGATCGCCAAATACCACGGCAAGGAGGTCGATCCGCGGGCTGCCGGTAAGGAATTGCGTGTACACGCGGTTCTCTCCGCCGGGTTTATTCGTGCCGGTGAAAGGCTGCGTGTAACCGCCCAGTTGCTTGATGTAGAATCGGGCGACATTCTCTGGAGCGACCGTATCGACGCCGAAGGCAGTGATATTCTGGCGCTCCAGGACGGCATCGCCCAACGCATTCTCGAAGGATTGCGGCTTGAGCTGACCGATATCGAGGCCGAAAAGCTGGGCAAACGGGCTACCGACAGCACAGAGGCATGGGAAGAATATCTGCGCGGCCGCGACAATTTTGGCCGGTTTATATTTCGCACGATCGATGTCGAAGATTGCGACGCGGCGATGGTCAATTTCAAACGGGCCATCGAGCTTGATCCGCATTTTGCTCTGGCCTACAGTGGTCTCGGCGCGTGTTACGCTAATCGGGTTTTTAAAGGTTTGGGCCAGCCGGAAGATTACACCTACGCCGAAGCGGCCTTCAGCAAAGCCTTCTTCTACGACCAGAATGTCGTCGAGGCTCGTGTGCTGATGGTGATGATCTACATGGCCCGCGGCGAGAAGAAGAAGGCCCGGTCCGAGATCGAGCTGCTGCAAAAGCAGTTTCCAAACGACGCCGCTCTGAATTTTGTAAAAGGCATAATGCACCGCCTCGACGGCCAGTATGAGGAATCTCTAAAGTCGTTTGAAAAACTCTCGCGTCTCGACCCCGCCGCCCGGGCCGTCGCCGCCTATAACACCGCCCGCATCTATATCTACAAACGCGACTTCGAAAGAGCACACACCGAGCTCGACAAAGGTTTCAAGGTCGAGCCAAATCACCCGATGCTCAAGATATTTCGTTCGGGCGTACTTTATTACGAGGGCAAACACGATGAGGCCATCGATCTAATGGCCTCCGTCCTCAAAGACAACCCGCGTATGGAAGGCATCCGCCCGCTCTACGCCGTCTATCTCGCCGGAGCCGGCCGTATGGAAGAATCGACGGCACAGCTAACCCCCGACGCTCTCGCCGTCTCGCGTTCCGACCACGACATGGCCTATTGGGTCGGCTCGACCTACGCCCTCCACGGCGATAAGGAGCTCGCCTTCAAATGGCTCGGCAAAGCCGTTCGTCTCGGCAACGAAAACAAACCCCACTTCGAACACGACTCAAACCTAGCATCCCTGCGCGACGATCCCAGATGGATTGAATTAATGGATAAAATGAATAACGGCGAGTGAGTTCTGAGTCCCGCGTTTACGCGGCCTCTCCGTTGCGCGGCCAACTCTGCCCCTCTGCGGCCATCTCTACCCTCGACGCGGCCGGTTCGTCATTCGATTGTTGTCGCGGCTTTCACCGTTTCGCGAAGGGCCTTGGCCGATGTTGTAACCGGCTCGAGCTCGAGGTCCTCGACATTGCCGTAAACCTTTTTGCCAAACACGCCGTTCCAGGGCGGGATGACGATTGTTGTATTGCCAAAAGCCTTGGCCTGGCACGAGAGACGGATAAAGGGCTTTGCCTCGTCGGTTTGACCGTATCCGAACACCTTCATCGCCCGGCGTTCGTGACGGCCGACCTCCGACAGTTTTTCCTGCCCGCCAAGTACGCCGACCCAGCATGTGCCGCAGCTTGCCGAAAGACACTCGACCGGGACAACGCCTTCCCAACAGCGTTCGTCTTCGGCCTTCCAATCCCGCGACCTGTCCTGGGCCGAAGCACCGGCGATCTCCTGGTCGTTCATGATGTCGAATTTGCCATCGAGCCGCCCGTTTGCGTACCGAACAGAGAACTTCTTGTCGATTGTCTTGAGAAATCCAAATAAGCCCTGCGAATCGTCCTTCGCCCGGTCGGCAAGTATCGCGGTCGGCGTCTTCGCCATAATGCCTGTCGGTTTGACGACATCGCCCGACGCAAACTTAAAAGCATCAAGCCCTACCTGATTCAAGGTCGCCAACCCGACTGCAACAATACCATTGACCATCTGCCGCTCGATCTTCAGCTTTTCCGCGACCAAAATGCCGATCTGCTTTATCTCTTCGACAAGCGAATGCTCCTGATCCGTAAAAACCGCCGCCTCAGCCTCAATCGCCGCCTTCACGTGACGCCAATAGCGATGCCCGTAAAGAAAATGATGCGAAGTATCGACCTGATTTGTGAGTTCAAATGCACCCTGCAAAGCAAACCCGCGAATCATCTCCTCCCGATCCTCGGCGGCGTGAACGTGGTTGTGAAGCTCGAGCGGAAAGAACCGAAACCATATCTGAACCGCGTTGCGGTCGACCTCGTGAATGCAAGGCAGCAACTCGTCCACGGCCGCGAGCCACTCGGCTTCAGAAAATTTTGATAAATAAAGTGAAAGGTTTTGCATTATTTTGACATATATAAGTGGGTAGAGATATTTTCGCCGTTTGCGAAAATCAAGACTCTAGCAAAATATTGGCCTCGGCGCCAACTCGTGATAAGGTTGTCGAGCACGCTGTGGAATTTTGATCCGGGAGGCTCTCATGACAGATGCAAAATTAGACCGAAGAATCTTTCACCTCAAAGGGCTGATATTAAGCGACCTGAAACGCCAATGGACAAACTCGGAAATGGCGAAGGTCTCACATATTTCGCCTCCGCATCTCCAGTACTTGTTCAAGAAGCATCTCTCGGTAACGCCGAATGCCTTTTTAATCAATGCCCGTCTCGAAAAAGCGGCGGAATTACTTCTGACGACTGATTTTCTCATCGTCAAAGAGGTTGGTTTTGAGGTTGGGTTTACCAGCGACAGTCACTTCACGCGAACCTTCAAAATAAAGTACGGTTTCACGCCCACAGAATTCCGTAAGCGATACTGGGATTCCAAGCAGCTCCGCCCAACAGTATGCGATTAATAATAGTTCTTGCCGAGAAATAATAATTTTCACCAAGAAATAATCGTTGCGCGGCGGTTATCCATCAATCAAGCTAAGGAGTAGCACCCGATCACGAATATATTGCTGTCCATTTGTCGTCATTTGTCAACATTTTGCGCATTTCAATGGCCTCCAAAAATTACACAGTGAGCAAGATGAATATCGTAGTTGCCATTTCTTTGGGAGGCTGCCTTCTCTTGTTAAACATTTTCTTGTTCGTTCAGAACAGAAACCTGAAGGTAAATTCGGATGGTAGAAACCGAGAAATCGTTCTTAAAGAGGGTAAGGCGCTACTGCCCCTGGTGGGTATCGATGCAGATGAGATAAAACAAACCCTCGATTGGGGGAAAGACGGACGAAAAACTGTAGTGATGATATTTTCGCCTCAATGCGGCTATTGTCGTGAAAATATGCCGATTTGGAACGAGATTATTAGCAAGGCGGACAAGTCCTTATTTCGAATCGTTGCCGCGTCAAGTATTGCCGAAGGTGCCAAAGAGTTTGTGGAGGCATATGAATTCAAGGGCATCCCTATTTTGATTGAACCTGAGCCACGATCAAAAGTCGAATATGTCATGTATTTGACGCCCCAGACTATTCTGGTGGATCAGACTGGAAAAATCGAAAGGGTGTGGATTGGGCCTGTCCAGAATGAAAAAAAGTCCGAAATCGAGACTTCCTTGAATATCAAACTATTGAACGATCTAACCTCGAATCCGACTTACAAATTTTGATGTTCGTAAATATCACTTGTTTAAAAGCTATCCGATATCTAGTTTTGATTTCTAGCTCATTAGCTGGTTGCGATGTGAAGGAAAAAAGCACCGAGAATCGGTCACCCGCATGTGTGAATTTAAGATGTTATACCAATTCTGATTGTGGCACGAAATGCATTTGTCAGCCACAGGCAAATTCAAACCTAGGCGTCTGCGTTGCTAAATAGAGAATTTGCAAAATGACAATGCTTTTTTGACTTAGACGATATGGAGGATAAATAGATGAAAAGCAAAATTAACTTGATGTTCCTTGGACTGTTCGTGGTTTCCGCTTTTTTCTCGCTAGGACAGTTGTCAGTTTCGGCGAACGATAAGCCGTGCGAGGGGCTCACATGTACGCAGCCGTCTGACTGCGGCAGCAGCTGTTTCTGTAATGGACCAACCTCGGGTTGTTTCTTGAACTAGACAAAATGTTTCAATATTTGAATGCCGTACAAGTCGTCTTAATAAGCCCTTGTAAGGCATTCAATTTTAACTTGTCAAATGGTCTCAATCCTACTCCGCTAAAACCGAGTGCCTCAGTTCAGATCGGACATTTCGGAAGATGAGAATGTTTTTGGAGATTCTAACGAGTTGAGGCGTGTAGATATTCGATATGAAGGCATCGAAATTCCTATATTGGCTACTCTTGATAATTTTCACGACGACAGTTCCGCTAAAATCACAAGAAGAACGCCAGGGCAGTCTCAGTGGGCAAGTGAGCGATCAGCTAGGCGGGGTGATTGTCGGCGCGGAGTTAACTCTGATAAACAGAATCGGCGAAAGGAGAGTCGAAGTTTCTGATCAAAATGGAAGATTTCGTTTTCCGACTGTGCAGGGTGGCAGTTTTGTTTTGCGTATACGAAAATCAGGGTTTGCCACTTATGAGAATCTTAGTCTCGAACTCAAAAGAGATTCGTTTAAAACCCTTAACATTATACTTGCTGTCCAAGAACAGGTTGAGAACGTCGAGGTGCCACTGGACTCGGATAAACCGGACACCGACCCCAATGCGAATAAGGATGGGACAGTATTTAAGGGGAATGATTTAGAGGCTTTGCCAGATGATCCCGAGGCGTTAGAATCAGCTTTAAAACTTCTCGCCGGAACCTCAGTTGGCCCCGACGGCGGCGAGATTTTTATTGATGGATTCAGTAGCCGAAACGTCCCGCCAAAATCTTCAATCCATGAAATCCGTATCAATCGAAATCCTTTTTCCGCCGAGTTTGACCGACTGGGTTACGGACGTATCGAGATTATTACGAAAGCTGGAAAAACCGAGTTAGCGGGATCGATGTTTTATCGATTCAATGATGATGTTCTAAATGCGCGAAATCCTTTTGCGTTGAGTCGTCCGCCCTTTCTTTCAAACCGTTTTGGCGGTGACATTTCGAACTCGTTGTTCCAAAAAAGGGCCTCCTTTTTTTTTGATATTGACTGGCGAAGGATTGCGGACAGCTCGATCATCAATGCTAGCGTACTTGATGCACAGTTTCGCATTGTCCCGTTTCGCCAGAATGTTCGATCTTCCGAAAAGGCTATTTTCTCAAGTACTAGAACTGACTTTCAGCTCAATCCGAATCACACGCTTAGCTTGCGTTACGGATTAACAGCCAAGGCTAATGAGAATGTCGGTATTGGCGATTTTGCGTTGATTTCACAGGCCTACGATATCTCAAATACTAATCAGACTCTTCAACTTGCTCAAACTTCGGTTGTCAGGCAGAAGATTATTAACGAATTACGTTTTCAATATGAAAGACTCTCCCGCCGAACAAATGCCATGGACTCTGCGCCGACTATAGCCGTTAGTGACTCTTTTATCGGGGGAGGTTCGGCAATCGGGTCAACTGATTTTACCGAAGGTCGTTGGGAATTGAGTGACAACGTAACACTCGCGCCGGAATATCACACGATTCGATTTGGCTTGCGTGCGCGTAAAAACAGTTTGAAAGATATTTCGCCGTCGAATTTCAACGGAACTTTCATATTCGCAGGTGGAATTGCACCTCGGCTTGAAAACGGACAGTTCGTTTTTGGGATAAATGGACAGCCGATTCTGGAAAATATCACGAGCATTGAGCGATATCGCCGTACCCTGTTCTTTGGTCAACAAGGTTTCTCACCAGTTGCTATTCGACAGCGGGGCGGTGGGCCTGTCCAATTTTCAATCAACGGCGGAAATCCGGAAGCCGTCATCAGTCAACTAAGTTTCAGCGGATATATTCAAGACGATTGGCGAATCCGCTCGAGCCTTGGCTTGAGTTTCGGGTTACGTTTTGAGACGCAGACCAACATTAAGCGTAGTTTCGATCTCGCCCCGCGAATCGCACTCGCATGGTCGCGTCAAACTAGTGAAAAGAAAAAGCTTACAACCGTCGTGCGCGGCGGCTTTGGCGTTTTCTACAGCCGTTTCGGAGAAAACTTGGTCCTAGACACCGAGAAGTTTGATGGAAACCATTTAATTCGCTTTATTGTAACCGACACAAATATTCTTGACAGCTTCAGCAGTGTTCCGGGCGTTCAGGATTTGAATGCCATCGGACAACCTTTTACGCCTAGGCAAATTGCTGCCGAGGTCCGCGTCCCATATTCGCTGCATAGCGCACTCAGTCTCGAACAGCAGTTACCCTTGAATTCAGTTCTAACAATAACTTATTCAAATCTACGTGTACGTCGTGCTTTGCGTTCCCGAAATATTAACGCTCCTCGTGCCGAATCTTTTGCCAGACCATTTCCGAGCTTGGGCGATATATATCGGTATGAATCTAGCGGTCGTTTCAATTCACGAAAATTGAGCTTCGGTCTTTCAACAAGGTTAGCGAAATTCGGCAGCTTATTCATGAAATATGATTTGGGTTCAGCGAAAAGCGATACCGACGGCGCGGCAAACTTTCCTGTGAATCAATTCGATTTGTCGGGCGAGTACGGACGCTCAAATCTCGATCTTCGACATAGTTTCGTATTAAGTGGCTCGATCAACGCAGCATTAGGCATTCGCCTTTCGCCGTTGATTGTGGCAGCATCCGGAAGGCCGTTTAACATTACGCTTGGGCACGATTCAAACGGTGATTCGCTTTTCAATGATCGCCCTGCATTTGCAACCGATCTGAATCGGGCAAGTGTGATTCAAACGCGCTTCGGGGCCTTTGATCTTAATTCTCTTCCAAGCGCCGCAACAATTCCGCGTAACTTTGGAACAAGTACCTCTTTTTTCGCCGTCAGTTTGAGAGCAAGCAGAAACTTTAGCTTTAATCTAGGCGACGGAAAAGCCCAAGCACAAGCACAAGCACAACGACCTATGAACAAACGGTTCGGATTGAATTTGGCAGTGCAGTTTTGGAATCTCTTCAACCGTGCAAACCTAAACCTCCCGATCGGCAATTTAACCTCTCCTTTTTTTGGAAGGGCGATTTCGATTTCCGGAAGCTTCGGGGCAGGAGACCCCTTGTCTGGGAGTAGAACAATTGAATTCCAGGCCCGGTTCTCTTTTTAGTACTGCGACGCCCTCACCCCCCAAAAAAGCTGTCCTAACCTAATCGGGACTATCTCCGCTTGACAAGCCCCTTCTAAATTTAGATAATCTGAAGTTTCGGACTTTATCGGTCTGGTTTGCCGAGCGGTTCTATTGGGACTTGCGAGGCTGGTATTTGAGATTTGAAACAGGGATTGTTGCGTAAAAGCGTCCATCACCGGGCGGCGGCGAATTTAACATATCTGATATGCCACGCTACAGCAAAGTTTTGTTTCTCTTTTGAAGATGCAGAGTCACGCGAAAGTTGCGTGTTACGCCCTTACTAACGTGCGGGCTTCTGCATTGCGGAACATTTTAATTAATTCTCGTAGCTTAATCGCTGCTTGAGCTAACTGCCGAACGGGTTTCGGCAAGAGTCAGGTAAGACGGTAGTTTTGCCTTTTAAAGTCCAACAAACTTCAGTTTGTTGGTTTTTGACGGAGCAACAAACTGAAGTTTGTTGAACATTTGAGAAGATGCCGACTATTAATCAATTGGTACGAAAAGGACGTGAGCGGGTGAAGTATAAGACTGCGAGTCCGGCTTTGCAGGCTAATCCGCAGAAACGCGGGGTTTGCACACGTGTTTATACTTCGACTCCGAAGAAGCCGAACTCGGCTTTGAGAAAGGTGGCTCGTGTGCGGCTGACGAATCAGATCGAAGTTACTACATATATTCCCGGCATCGGGCATAACTTGCAAGAACACTCGATCGTGCTGATTCGCGGCGGCCGTGTGAAGGATCTGCCGGGGGTTCGCTATCACGTTATCCGCGGAACGCTGGATGCCTCGGGCGTCGCGAACCGCAACAAGTCGCGTTCGAAGTACGGTGCGAAGAGGCCGAAGGGAGCGAAATAGCTGCGATAGCGATAAGCGATAAGCGATAAGCCGGAATCCGGCCTATTGCTAATTGCTAATAGCTAATAGCCAACTTAAAAGTTATGCCAAGACGTAGAGTTGCAGGAAAAAGAGAAGTTTTGCCGGATCCGATCTATAACAGCATCGCCGTGACGAAGTTTATCAACGGCTTGATGTGGGAAGGCAAGAAGACGGTTGCCGAAGAGATCTTTTATGGCGCGATGCGAAAGGTTGCCGAAAAGTCGGGCGAAGAGGCTTTGAAAATGTTCAAGAAGGCTCTCGATTCCGTCTCGCCTACGCTGGAAGTCAAATCACGCCGTATCGGCGGTGCGACTTATCAAGTGCCGCTCGAAGTCACGCGTGACCGTCGAAATACTTTGGCGATCCGATGGATCGTCACCAACGCGCGTAACCGCAGCGAAAAAACTATGGAAGACCGCCTGGTCGGCGAGTTGCTCGATTCGGCACAGGGACGCGGCGGGGCAATGAAGAAAAAGGACGACGTCCACCGCATGGCGGAAGCGAACAAGGCGTTTGCGCATTATAGATTTTAAGAGCGGTCAGCGATCAGCAGTCAGCATTCAGCCAGAAATTGGTTTTGCAGAATGCTGATTGCTGACGGCTAATTGCTAAAGCAATGGCTAACATCAGGTTAGACAATTTTAGAAACATCGGCATTATGGCCCATATCGACGCGGGTAAGACCACGGCGACGGAGCGCATTTTGTTTTACACGGGTGTTTCTCACAAGATCGGCGAAGTCCACGAGGGGACCGCGACGATGGACTGGATGGAGCAGGAGCAGGAGCGCGGTATTACAATTACCTCGGCCGCTACGACCTGTTTCTGGACGCGTAATAACGTCGAGCATCGCATTAATATTATTGATACACCGGGACACGTTGACTTCACGATGGAAGTTGAGCGGTCCCTTCGAGTTTTAGACGGTGCCGTTTGTGTTTTTGACGGCGTTGCGGGTGTCGAGCCACAGTCTGAGACGGTTTGGCGTCAGGCCGATAAATACGGCGTGCCGCGTATCTGCTTTATTAATAAGCTCGACCGCTCGGGTGCTTCGTTTGACCGCAGTTTTCAGTCGATCCTTGACCGCCTCGGGGCAAATGCCGTGGCAATGCAGGTTCCGATCGGCCTCGAAGAGCACTTTAAAGGTGTTGTCGATCTCATTATGATGAAGGCCTTCGTGTGGACCGACGAAGCCAAAGGCGCGAATTACGACATTGTCGATATTCCGGCTGAACTCCTTGAAGAATCAAAAGCCCAGCGTGAAAAACTGGTCGAAGCGGTTTCCGCGATTGACGACGATCTGATGTTGAAATACCTTGACGGCGAGGAAATTTCGGAAGATGAGATCCGGAAGGCACTTCGTGCCGGAACGCTGGCCATGAAAATCGTACCGGTGTTCACTGGTTCTGCATTTAAGAATAAGGGCGTTCAGACATTACTTGACGCGGTTGTCGACTTCCTCCCGAGCCCGCTCGATATTCCCGCAATTGAGGGTGAAAATCCGAAGACAGGCGAAATTGAAAGCCGTCCGCCGGATGCAAAAGCACCGTTCTCGGGCCTTGTTTTCAAACTGATGGCAGACAAGCACCTCGGTCAGCTTGCCTTTGTGCGTATATATTCGGGAACGATCAAATCGGGTTCGTATGTGACGAACACGATCAAAGATTCTAAAGAACGCGTCGGCCGCCTGATGCTTATGCACGCCAATAAACGTGAAGATGTTGAATCCGCATCGGCAGGTGAGATCGTTGCCATCGGCGGTATGAAAAACACTACGACGGGCGATACGGTTGCGGACGAATCAAAACCGATCATTCTCGAATCGATGGATTTCCCGGAGCCGGTCGTGCGTGTCGCGGTCGAGCCGAAAACTCGTCAGGATCAAGACAAAATGGGCATCGCGCTTAATCGCCTTGCCCAGGAAGATCCGTCTTTTCAAGTCACGACCGACCACGAAACGGGCCAGACGATCATCGCCGGTATGGGCGAGCTTCACCTTGAAATTATCGTTGATCGCATGAAGCGTGAGTTTGGCGTCGAGGCTAACGTAGGCAAACCGCAGGTTGCATATCGCGAAACGATCACGCAGGGAGCACCGGGTAAAGAGATCTATAAGAAACAGTCTGGCGGCCGTGGTAAATTTGGCCACGTCGAGCTCGAGATCGAGCCGGCTCCGGGTGAAGGGTTTGTTTTTGAAGACAAGATTTCCGGCGGTTCCATTCCGCGTCAGTTTATCAAACCGACGATGGAAGGCGTTCGCGATGCGATGGGCCGAGGCTATCTAGCGGGCTATGAATTGGTGGATATTCGCGTTCGTCTGCTTTTTGGCTCGTATCACGAAGTCGATTCCGACGAAATCTCGTTTAAGCTGGCCGGCTCGTTTGCGTTCCAGGATGCCGTTAAAAAGGCGAAACCGGTTTTGCTCGAACCGATTATGCGTATCGAGGTGGTCACACCCGAAGAATACATGGGTGCGGTCAACGGTGATCTCAACCGCCGTCGGGGCCAGATAGACAAAATGGAGCCGCGTCCGGGTAATGTTTCGGTTGTGACGGCATTTGTTCCGCTTTCGGAAATGTTCGGATACACGACCGACCTGAGAAGTTCGACACAGGGGCGCGCGACTTCGAGCATGCATTTTGAGCGATACGCCGAGGCTCCGAAGCATGTTGCCGAGGAAGTTATTGCGAAGATAAAGGGAACGGGAGCTAGTACCTAAGAAATTTGAATACCGCTTATAGCTGTTAGCTAATAGCTATAAGCTGTTTTTGACAGGCCGAATATAGTCAGAAAATTTAGAGGAAGAGCAAAGAGATGAGCAAGGAAAAATTTGACCGCAGCAAGCCGCATGTGAATATTGGGACTATCGGTCACGTGGATCATGGTAAGACGACATTGACGGCGGCGATCACGAAGGTGATGTCGAAGCACAATGCGAAGATGACGTTTCGGTCGTTTGATTCGATCGACAACGCGCCGGAAGAGAAGGCGCGCGGTATTACGATTGCGACCTCGCACGTCGAGTATGAGACGGCAAACCGTCATTATGCACACGTCGATTGTCCGGGCCATGCTGATTATGTCAAGAACATGATTACGGGAGCGGCACAGATGGACGGAGCTATTTTGGTT
>JANPCJ010000043.1:0-11331 GCA_031430895.1 Chloracidobacterium sp.
CGGGCGAAACACGCGGGCTTGAAAGTATCGCCCTTGCTCACGCGCGGGCTTATGCACTCGCGGGAAAAGAGTTTCTAAGAAGCCGCAAAGTCCGCAAAGAAATCACAAAGATGAAATGGAAGAAATAGACGATACTTTTTCTAATGCTCAATCTGGGTTTAAATGACCTTTTTTATGGACGCCGTATAATCTAAAACCATTTGATCGGGAGGTGAATTATGAGAAATCGAAAAACCAGCGGTGGTTTGACAGTCAATGCGATTGCGGGAACAGGCGTCGTGATGCTTGGGCTGGATCTGACGGATGCGGCGCGCTCCGGGTGTCTTGGGTTTGCGGTTAGCCGCGAGCGTCATGACACGGGCGAGATCGAATGGCTGCGAGGGATGAAATGTTTTGAGGCGACCGAGGACGACGGAAGCGACGGCGAAGGGTTTCGCAGCAATAAGCATCCGTTTCAATCGTTCAACTGGTCCGATTATACCGCCCGGCCCGATACCGAATACACCTTTAAGGTGATAGCCATGTACGGCACGCCGGAAAATTTGACCGAGGGTGCGGCCATCAGCGTCAGGATAAAAACCGAGGCGGAACTTGGGGCAAAGCATTCGGTGTTTTTTAACCGCGGCGCGGCGGCTTCGCAGGCCTACGCCCGGCGTTTTAATAACAGATACCCCGACGATGAGCTAAACGGGCCCGGTTACAACGCGGCGTACAAATGGTTGTCACGCGGTCTGTTTGAATCGTTGACAAACTTTTTGGCGCGGGCCGTCGATAATTCTTTTTCCCTGCGCGGCGCGATCTACGAATTTGAAAACAAATGGACGCTGGAAGCGGTCAAGGCCGCGTCTCTGCTCGCCCCCGATATAAGAGTAATCTATGACGCGACCGATCCGCCCCCGCCGCCGCCGGTACCGCCGAGCACAAAACAGAAACAAAACACGACGACAAAAAACCGCCACGCCGTCGCGAAGGCCGGAATTCAGCATCTTTGCCTCGAGCGAACAGAAGGCACGATAATGCATAATAAGTTTTTTGTATTATCGAAAAACGGCCAGCCAATATCCGTATGGACGGGATCGACCAATCAAACCGAAAACGGAATCTTTGGGCATTCAAATGTCGGTCACATTGTCGAAGACGCCGCAATCGCGAAAAAATATCTCGACTATTGGGACCAGCTAATCTTGGATTCTGCGACAATCGACGCCTGGGTGCAGGCGAACAATCCCGTGCCCGCATATCCGCCTGCCGATGATGTCACGGCCATTTTCTCGCCGCATAAAACGATGCACGCGCTCGATCTCTATGTCGAGATCGCCGACAATGCGAAGGAAGCGCTCTTTATGACATTTCCATTCGGCATGCATAAAAAGTTTCAGAAGGTCTATGAAAAGGAAGCCAATATCGCACCCGATCAGCGTAAGGTTCTCAACTTTGCATTGATGGAAAAAGAAGGTAACGGCTCCGGTTTGGCGCAGGGGAAAATTGATGTGGCGCGCATCCGCAGACGCTCAAACGTCATCTGCGCGCTCGGCACCTCGATTCGAATGAACCTTTTTGACCGTTGGGTCGCCGAAATGCCAAAACCGACGCGGCACGCCGGCGTGCTCTGGGTGCATACGAAATATATGGTCGTCGATCCGCTTGGCAATAATCCGGTCGTGGTCACGGGTTCTGCAAATTTCAGCGACGCCAGCACGACCGACAACCACGAAAATATGCTTATTGTTCAGGGCGACCATCGCACGGCAGACATCTACTTGGGTGAATTTATGCGCCTGCATTCGCATTATGCCTTCCGCGAAACAGTCGCCAAAAATTGGAACAACAACCAGATTTGGAGACCGCAATTCCTGATTCCGAACGACACCTGGCAGGATTTGAATTACTTTGTGCCGGGTACCGAGCGGTTTATGAGACGCAAATACTTCGCCGGGTAAATGCGTGCGGCAGTCAAAATAAACGGCGGAGCGTGAAAAGACCGTAGTAGGCTGTCTGAGAGTCCGCTCTCTCAGTTCCACTCCGTGCTTTTCCGTGTGTTCCGTGGTAATTTCAGAGAAATCAACCACAGATCATACGGAAAACACGGAAAGAGTGGAACGCGACTTTCCAAAATCCAGCTTTTCAGACAGCCTCTACAGGAGAATCGGCATGAACGAACCTAAAAAAGAAAAATCAAAAATCAAACGACATGGCATGGTCGGATGGTACGACCCGAAACAGCTTGGGAAAACCGCGGTCGAGGTTTTGATCTCGACGATTTTTGGGCGTCATGCGGATAAGAGGATCATGCAGGCGCTTGCCGATCCGGGCAGCCTGACGGAAAAATGCTATTACGAGGTTGTCGGCAAATCGGATAAGGAATATTGGTTCGATTATATTTCGGATGTAGGCGACGGATTTAATTCGACATACACGATGGCCTATCACATCTCGAGGCCGACGTTATCGCTGGCGACACGGGGCAGGAAGGA
The DNA here is from genome assembly GCA_031430895.1 of Chloracidobacterium sp. Lineage (GTDB taxonomy): Bacteria > Acidobacteriota > Blastocatellia > Pyrinomonadales > Pyrinomonadaceae > OLB17. The sequence continues at coordinate 2,475 of JANPCJ010000043.1, forward strand.
TGACGAAAGTGCAAATGCGACTTACGAAACGCCGCGCGGCGAGATGCTCATCTTCGGCGGCGACGAAGTCTATCCCACAGCCAAACGTCAAACGTACACGGAACGCCTGACTTCATTGTACGAAGCCGTATTCCCAAAGAAAACGGATGCGCAGATGGAGAAACAGAAAGACGAGACAGTACCGACTGTTTTTGCCGTTCCGGGCAATCACGACTGGTACGACAGCCTGGTCGCCTTTTCAGATTTATTTTTCGCCACCACCCCGCCAAACCGGCCCAGGTTTTTTGCCGGCTGGCGGACTATGCAGAATCGCAGTTATTTTGCCATCAAACTTCCGGCGGGATGGTGGCTGTTTGGAACCGATATGCAGTTGGGTTCATCGCTCGATAATGCACAAATTGATTATTTTAAGAAAGTGATGGCCGATGTTGCGGCGGACGACCGAATCATCCTTTGCAACGCCGAACCGCATTGGATCACCGCCCAGATGTACAAAAACGATCCGGCCTACAACAACCGGAATATGGATTATTTTGAAGGCGGCGTACTGAATCGGCAAGTCGCAATTTATGTCGCGGGTGACCGCCACTATTACCGCCGCCACGAAGAGACGGCTTACTACAGTAAGAAAATCGAGGAGGCAAGCAGGAGTAAGGTTCAAAAGATCGTGGCCGGCGGCGGCGGAGCGTTTCTGCACCCCACGCATAATGAATATGTAGATGTGATTGGCAGAAAGCATATCTTCGCGCTCCGCGAAACTTACCCGGCAGAATCCACGTCAAAATGGCTCGCCTATTGGAATCTACTGTTCCCGCTCTGGAATTGGAAATTTAGCCCGGTGACCGGCATTTTGTATCTGCTCACGGCCCAGGCGTTTCTATCGGATCTCGGCAAATTTGACGTGAGTAACATCTGGGGGGCGATTAAAACCGTCATCAGCGCCGCTTTGACCCAGCCGGTCGCTCTATTTTGGGTCGTGTTGATCTTCGCCGGTTTTTTACTTTTTACCGATACTCACTCGAAGCCCTACAGATATATCGCCGGCCCAATTCATGCTCTCGTTCATCTGGCAGCGGTCTTTTTTATCGGCTGGTTCGCGGCCTATTTTGTCGGCGTCGAAACCGGAGTCAGGACACAGCCGATTGGGCAGCTCCTCAAAATCGCCGGGATTACGTTCCTGCTCGGCTCGCTCATCGGATCAGTGATAATGGGGATATATCTGTTCGTATCGCTGAATTATTTTGGCCTTCACCATAACGAGGCTTTTTCATCGATCAAGATTGCGGATTATAAGAATTTCCTGAGATTCAAGATCGACGAAACAAGTGGTGACCTGACGATCTACCCGGTCGGCGTCGAGCGCGTGATAAGGAGCTGGAAAGACGGAGATAAAAAGAAAGGCGAACCGACGCTGGTTCCCGATCCTCTGAAACCTGAGAATGAAGCTTTCCTGATCGAAGACCCGATCGTTTTTGTCAAACCAATCGCGGCCTCTGCCATCGCAAAACCAGCCGCAAAATCTGAAATAGAAGGACGGCAGATGCAAGAACGGAGTCTGGAAGAACGGATTGAAACAACCGAACAAAACCCGCCGAAAACTTAACTTCCTCGTGTAACTCTCGCTGGTTTTGAAGGATCGTTCAGAGTTCAAGCTTTAGCTCGTACATGGTTCCGGGAAAGGGCAAACTGAAGTTTGAACTCTGAACTCTAAATTTACCTCAGCCCTTGACCAAATTGCTCGGTCCCAAACGCTCCGATTCCGTTTAGTCGGAAGCTGAAGGCCACGCGGTTTTCTTTGCGCACCCCGACGTTGAATGTGTAGTACTGAAGAGCGATCGAGCAGCAATCGTAGGCATAGCCGATGGTTACGAGCGAGCTGATGAGCGGGGTTTGTTTGGCGCGGCGGCGGTTTTGGAAGTCGAAGAAGAACGATGTGCCCCCATAGAGGCCGCGGTCGCGGTTGCCGATGAAGAGCGACGGGCTCCATTGTGAACCGCGCAGAGTTCCGGGTTCTTTGCCTTCGGTGTTGGCAAATTGGGCGAGCGACGGGATTAGCGTAACGGCCCGTGTGTAGTAGAAGGTTTGGAAGAGTTTTATGAATGATGAATCGTAGCCGACCGTTGCGGAGATTGCACGGAGGCCGTCGCCGTTCAAGCCGTAATCGAGGCGCGAGTTGACAAAGATGCGTTGTTGCGGGCGATACGTGGCGTCGATGCTTAATGGCGAAAGTTTGCGCGGGACGCCGCCGAATGTGTAGAAACTGAGCGCCGTTATCGGTTCGATCTGGTTTCTCCGGCCCGGTATCAGCGCTCCGCCAAATGTTTTGTCGAAAAAGTATTTGCCTCTCACAGTTAGTGTAAAAATCTCGTAGGGTTGGATCGAAGGGGAACCATCACCGTCGGAGCTTGTGGCTTGCTCACGCAACCGGCGTTTTGCCTCTGACGTTACCGCCTCGGTAAACTTCCTTGTATAAACTCTATTGATAATCCCGAATTCGATCTCGTTTGTGTTGGTGATGGTGTCAACGTAGTCGAAACGGATGATCCTGTTGAAATTGTCGACGCCCTTGACCAACCGATAGGTCAAATACGGCTCTATCACGTGGCGGAAGCGAAAGGTATTGTCTTTGCGATAGTAGTTTTTGGCGAGAGCGACCGGGCGAAGATCCAATGACAGTTCGCCGTATTTGCGGATCACGTCACGGCCTACGACCTGGCGCATGTCGTTAAAAGAATTCGAATAGTACGTTACGCGGGCCGAACCGGTCGCCGTTAAATTGAAATACTTTGTGTAAAACGGAACCGTTATCTGCGGATAGACATCGAGCCGCTGCACGATCGACGGCGAATCGACCGGGTCGGTTCCGGCAATCTGGCGGTAAAGAGCAAGATTGTCGACTTCCTCACGGCGGGAAACGCCTTCGAGACTGGTTTTGAACGAGAAATACACGCCGTCGAGAAATGAGAGCATCGACGGGCGTTTATCGAAATTAAGACTCGGGAGGTTTCGGGTTTTTTCGCGAACATTTGGGATCGATATGACCGAACTTCGAGCAAGGACATTTAGCGTATAGTTGCCCCAGCTTTTGTTTACAAATGCCTGAGAAACCTCGATCGGCGAGATGATTTGCTGGACACCGTCCGAAAATTCCTGGCGGAATGCAAGGCTCGACGTTAGCCGAACGTCGACCGCCCCTGTAAAACCGTTGGCAAAATAATGAACTCCGTCAGCATATATGATCGAGCCGCCCTGATCCGGATTTTGCGCGTTCGCCGCCTGGCCAAAAATCCTGTCTTTAACGGCAAAAAAGCCGAAGTTGAAATATGAGCGCGAATTTGCCCGCGTTCTCAGGTCGAGACCGTAACCAATACCGCGGGCCGTGTACAAGTCGCCTCTTAGCGTCACGTCGGCCGAGTCGCCGAGCGTTTGATAGTAAGCTGTCGAGAGCCGCGCCCCTTTTCGCCCCGAATAGCCGACCGACGGCGTAAGAAAACCCGAGCTGCGATCCTTTTTCTTTATGGGAATCGACGCAAACGGGAGAACGATCAGCGGAACATCCTTTACGCGGAACTTTGCGTTTTTAAGACGAACTTTGTCGTTGGTTTTGATCCGCGCCTTTGCCGCCGTAAAACTCCATTTAGGCACGGCCTCATCGCAGGCCGTAAATTTCCCGTTCGTCACAACAATCTCATTCAGGCTGACGCGCTCAACACGCTCCGCCGTAAAATACAAAACAGTGCCGTCGTTTGTCTGGTTTGTAAAGCCGGTCGCGTCCTCGAAGCTGCCGAGCTTTGTTTTATAGTTAAATACGGCCGTTGCGCCCGTTATCCTCTGGTCATCGCCCTGGTCAAAGATCACGCTGCCCGTCGCCACGATCTTGTTTTCGTTTTCGTAAATAACGATCTCGTTTGCCTGAATGCGATAAGTGCCGTAGCGAACATCGACGTTGCCGCTGTGGCGGACCACGCGGCTTCCCTTTTCGCCCTCGGCCGTATTTCTCTCGGAGTATACAACTACATCGCCATCCCCGCCTTCCGGTTCAAAGCTCGGTTTCTTGACGGGCTTTGGGGCCGTGATTTTCTGTTCCGAAGATATCGGATTGATGTTCGGGGTGTCGGTGATCGGATTTGAAACCTGGCGTTCGACGGGGTTGGTCTGCTGGGCCGCGATTGAAAATGAAAACGCGGCCGCCAAAGAAAGCTGGGTGATAAATCTAGTAAACCGCATCAAATCAATAAGATAATATTTGATGCTATCACGAACACCGATCAACAATAAAGCCGTATGCTAGACTTAGCTTTCGGTAGTGGTTTCCGTTCGAAACTTCATTGTTCGAGTTGAACAAATACTGCGAATATTCTTAGATTTCCTTTGCGTTCTTTGCGGCCTTGCGTGAAATTTCTTAGTGATGGGCTGAGTTTCACGCAAAGCCGCGAAGACCGCAAAGGAAGATAAGGCCGAGGTTTAGAAATGGCGGATGAACATGTCTTAATTGTCGAGGACGAAGAGATGATGCAGGCCATCCTGCGCCAGCTTCTCGAACGCGAACGGTACAGGGTTTTTACGGCGGACAGCGCCGAGGCAGCCATCGAGATTTTTTCCACAAACGAGATTGCCATCACCTTGACAGATATTAAGATGTCGGGCCGTGACGGCCTTGAACTTCTCGACCAAATCAAGACGCTGGATGAGGAAGCGATCGTCATCATCATGACGGCGTATTCGTCGGTCGATACGGCGGTCGCGGCGCTGAGAAAAGGCGCCTACGATTACGTTACGAAGCCATTCGTTAACGAAGACCTTTTGCAAACGATAAAAAATGCCGTGGGTCATCGGAAGCTCTTTCAGGAAAACCGTCTTCTTCGCCGAGAGCTTGGAAAACGATACAATTTTGCGGACATTATCGGAAAAAGCGATGCTCTTCAGCGCGTTTTTGATCTCGTTGACAAGGTCGCAAGCACCTCGGCAAATGTACTGATTCAGGGCGAAAGCGGCACCGGCAAGGAACTGATCGCCCGCGCTCTTCATCACCAAAGCGGGCGCGACACAAAACCCTTTCTCGCGATTAATTGTGGAGCGTTGCCGGAATCGCTGCTCGAAAGCGAGCTGTTTGGGCATACGAAAGGCTCGTTTACCGGTGCCGTTGGTGATAAAAAAGGTCTCTTTCGCTCGGTCGCCGGCGGCACATTGTTTCTCGACGAGATCGGCGATATGCCGCCGGCATTACAGGTTAAACTTCTTCGCGCCATTCAGGAACACGAGGTAACACCGGTCGGCGCCTCAATGCCGATCCCGTTTGACGCACGCCTGATTGCCGCAACTAACAAAAATCTAGAAACCGAGGTTGCGGCGGACCGTTTTCGCGAGGATCTTTTTTACCGTCTAAATGTCGTGGAGATCGAGATACCGCCGCTTCGGATGCGAATCGAAGACATCCCGCTGCTTGTAAAACATTTTGTTTCCAAATCGGCTCGCGCTCAGAATACCGGTGAAAAGCCAGTTTCCAACGACGCTTTATCGGCCCTCATCGGCTACGCGTGGCCTGGAAACATAAGGGAGCTTGAAAACGTGATCGAGCGGGCCGTTGTTTTGAGCGGTGATGAAATCGATATCCAAAGCCTTCCGGCAAAAGTTCGCATGGGCAGCCAAAAGGTGTCCAAGACGCGCAAATCGCCGACGCTAAACGACATCGAGCGCGATTACGTGATCGAGGTGCTGCAAGACGTCGGCGGCGATAAAACCGAGGCAGCAAATATTCTGGGCATTGACCTATCCACGCTTTACCGCAAACTAAAACGATACAGCATATCGTGACTACGGGGCGGAAACTTCGAGCACGAAATAATCGGTCGCCTCGATCCTGGTGATTTTTCCAATAGTGTATGGCGCGAGATAAAAATCGTTGGCGTTGTAGCCGAGCCCTTTCAAAGCGCTATCGCCGCTCATCTCGCCTTGAGCGATGAGCTCGCCGGGAAACCAGGTTTCCACGGGTAAGTTCACGTTTTCAGCCCCTCCGTATTTTTCAGCATTGGCGACAACTTTGTTCGCATCCGCAGGCGAGAACCGCAAAACGGCGATCACCTTTTTCCCGGCCGCATATTCTTTCCAAACGATATCTTCCGCCTCGTACGGCACTTTTACCAACAGGCTCAGCTCTTCTACATTAGTTTTGGCCACGGTTAGACCTTCGCCGGTTCGGTTTGCGGCGTTTGATGTCGTGCGGGCATTGTTGTTAGTCTCGCCACCTCCGCAGGCCGCGAACGATACGGCACACAAAAAGAGTGCTAGAATTAGGTCGTTCGGCAGGCTTTTCATTTTCTGATTGTATGCGGAAGCTCAAGGGTTTTGCAATTTTAGGCTGCACGTCTGCTGGCCGTACGCTTCGACTATATCGCCGGAAAATCTAAATGACGAAATCGAAATTTGCCGTTTGGTACGCCCTGGCGGTGCTGTTCGCGATCAATACTCTCAACTTCTTTGACCGCCAGATTTTGGGCGCGGTCGGCGAGCCGATTCGGATAGAATTTGCGCTTGACGACGCATCCCTCGGGCTGCTCGGAACCGCGTTTACACTGCTCTACGCCTTCGTCGGAGTGCCGCTGGGCGTTTTGGCCGACAAGATCGGGCGCAAGGGAATACTGTCGGCGGGTGTTTTTGTCTGGAGTCTGCTCACCGCCGCCTCAGGCTTCGCACAGAATTTTTGGCAGATTTTTGCGATGCGGCTGGGCGTCGGCGTCGGCGAAGCATCATGCGCCCCAGCCGCAACATCGTTAATCGGCGATCTTTTTCCTGCCGGTTGGCGTGCAAAAGCTCTCGCGATCTTTATGCTCGGACTGCCGGTCGGCGTCGCCCTGAGCTTTGCGGTCAGTGGAACCGTAGCTAAAGAATACGGCTGGCGCTCCGCGTTTTTCGTCGCGGGAATACCGGGCATTCTTTGCACCATCGCGATCCTGTTCATCCGAGAACCAGAGCGCGGTGCCGCCGAAACGCATAACATCGGCGGAAAAACCCGCGACGGCTCGGCTTATCTGAATGTTCTGAAATCGCCGACCATGCGCTGGATAATCATTTCGGGCGCCGTTCACAACTTCAACATGTATGCCATCGGAGCCTTTATTACACCATATTTGATGCGATATCACGGTCTCGACATTCAGCAGGCAAACCTCGTTTCGATGCTAGTTTATGGCGTCATGGGAGCGCCCGGTTTGCTGATCGGCGGCTTCATCGGCGACGCCGCGATGAAAAAACGGACAAACGGGCGAATGCTGGTGGGGGCGGTCGCGATAATGCTGTCGATTCCGACCATCTATTTTGCCCTCGGCGTGCCAAAAGGCAGCACGATGCTTTTCCTGATATTGATGGGTGCGGCGTGCGCGTTGATGTATTTCTATTACTCGACCGTTTATTCGACCATCCAGGATGTGACCGAGCCCGCCTCACGTGGAACCGCGATGGCGGTTTATTTCCTGGCCATGTACGTCCTCGGAGCCTCCCTCGGACCATACGGGACAGGTCTCTTGAGCGACTTTTTCACCAGACGCGCCGCTCAGGCGGCGGGCATTACCGATATGACACAAGCCGCACTCGAACCATTCAGGGCCGACGGACTTCACTCCGCAATGTATATCATCCCGATCCTGGGCGGCATTCTAACCCTGGTTTTGTTTGCCGGATCGCGAACCGTGGCAAAGGACATCGAACGGCTGCAAGCGTGGATGCGAGAATCAACAAGGGCAGATTTATGATAAACTTTTCGCATATGACGCCCGAAATAAAAGAAGCAGTTACGCCTAAACAGGCCGAAAAAGAACGCTGGGAAGACGACACCTTGTCGGAGGTCCTCTCTCGAACGCCGGAACGCAAAAGTTCCTTTGAGGGCGTTAGTCTTCAGCCTGTCAATCGCCTTTATACCGACTCCGACACGGAAGGTATTAACGAGATCGGCTTCCCCGGCGAGTTTCCATATAAACGCGGCATTCACCCGACGGGCTATCGCGGCAAGCTGTGGACCATGCGGCAGTTTGCCGGGTTTTCGTCGCCGGAGGAGACTAATCGACGCTTTAAGTACCTAATGGCGCAGGGCCAAACGGGACTGTCCGTCGCGTACGATTTGCCCGCCTTGATGGGCCTGGACTGCGATTCGCCCTTGAGTGAAGGCGAGGTTGGCAAATGTGGCGTCGCCGTGTCGTCACTCGCCGATTTTGAAGTGCTTTTTGATGGTATCCCGCTCGATCAGGTCACGGTTTCGCAGACGATCAATGCTCCCGCTCCGATATTTCTTGCGATGTATCTCGTAGTCGCGGAAAAGCAGAAAGCTGATTTCACAAAGATCTCCGGAACTCTCCAAAACGATATTCTTAAAGAGTATATCGCCCAAAAAGAGTGGATCTACCCGATCAAACCGGCGATGAAGCTGGTCATCGATACCTTCGAATATACCACCAAACACGTCCCGAAATATAATCCAATCTCGGTTTCCGGCTATCACATCCGCGAGGCAGGAGCAACCGTGTTACAGGAGCTTGCGTTCACTCTGCGTGACGGCGTCGAATATGTCCAATACGGCGTTGATCGTGGTATGGATGTGGATGAGTTCGTGCCGCGGATTTCGTTTTTCTTCAACGCCCACAACGATTTTTTCGAAGAGATCGCTAAATATCGCGCGGCCCGCGTCGTTTGGGCACAAACCATGAAAGAGCGGTTCGGGGCAAAAAATCCGCGTACAATGCAAATGCGTTTTCATACGCAAACGGCCGGAGTTTCGTTGACTGTCCAGCAGCCGTTAAACAACATCGCTCGCGTCGCTATTCAGGCTCTCGCCGGCGTGCTCGGGGGAACACAGAGCTTGCATACG
>JANPCJ010000044.1:0-3154 GCA_031430895.1 Chloracidobacterium sp.
GGGTCAGAACCGGGAGCGGTAGCGACTGGGTTCCTATTCCCGGCGGCACGGAACCCAGTCGCTACCGCTCCCGGTTCTGACAAGAGGATCGACAGCATCGTCGCCACTGATCCGAATGACGTGATTTGGTATTTCTCGATAATGCCCCAAAACCGCGAGGCCGAAAATTTTGGACTGACGACCGTCGAGCCCCCCGCGTAAAGAGCGGTCATCGTCGTCACCGACACCGCGTTCATGTGAAAGAGCGGCATTATGGTGAGTAAGCGGTCGTCTTCGCCGAAATCCATCCATTTCGTTATCTGCCGAGCATTCGCGACCAGATTGCCGTGAGTGAGCAGACAGCCTTTTGGCTTCCCGGTTGTGCCGGAGGTGTAGATGATGATCGCGTTGGCGTCTGTGGTAATTTCGATATCTTCTAGTTCATCACTAAAGTTCTCGGTCGCCTCGGCCACATCATCGAACGTAATTATCGGCGGCAGCCTGTCAGAACCGCCTGCGTCAGCGGGCGGTCGAGACTCGATGTTCCCAGATGTTGATTTCGGCGCAAGCTCCGCACCACCCGCTGACGCAGGCGGTTCTGACAGAAAACCCGATCCAATCAACATCAATTTCGATTCAGAATTGCCGACGACCCACGCAATCTCCTCGGCCTTGAGCAGTGAATTTACCGGCCCGGCCACGGCCCCAAGCTTCCAGGACGCAAAATACGCGATCACATATTCGGCGCAATTCGGCATCAGCAGGCTGACGACATCGCCTTTTGTGATGCCGTAGGAGCGGAGCATATTTGCCGTCCGATTTACAGCGCGGTCAAATTCTCGATACGTCCAGCGTCGGTTGTCGGCCTCGGAGAATAGAAATACCTTGTCCGGATCAGCTTCGGTTCGTTGCCCTAATAGTTGTCGGACATTGTTGGTCATCGCCAATAATACTAATATACGGTTATCAGGAAAAATAGCGGTGGAAACCGTTAATCGGAATTTTTATGACAATCTATCGCAGTTTTATTAGCGGAAAATGGATCGATACGATTTCGGGAAAATCGATAGCGAATATCAATCCAGCCAACACTAACGACATCATAGGCACGGCGCAGCTTTGCACCCGCGATGATGCCCGCTCGGCGGTCGAGGCGGCTTATAACGCTTTCAAAAGTTGGAAAAATACGCCCGCCCCGACCCGCGGTCGAATCATTGCAAAGGTGGCACGGCTGATGGAGGAGAATAAAGAGGAACTTGCCCAAATCCTCACCCGCGAAGAAGGCAAGACGATCAATGAGTCTCGCGGCGAACTGACCCGTGCGATAAATGTCGTTGAATTCTGTGCAGGTGAATCCCGCCGGATGAACGGCGAGACCATACAGTCCGAGCTGCCGGCAAATTTTGCCTACACGATTAAGCAACCGCACGGTGTCGTGGCTCTGGTCACGCCGTGGAACTTTCCGGTTGCGATACCGATTTGGAAACTCGCGCCTGCGCTTGTCGCCGGAAACACCGTCGTCTTTAAGCCGGCCTCAAACACCCCGGGAACTGCCGTCCGCCTGACCGAGCTTTTTATTGAAGCTGGCATCCCCGACGGCGTCCTAAATCTAGTCATCGGCTCCGGCTCTGAGGCGGGTGACGAGATTGTAAATCATCCGGCGGTCCGTGCGATCTCGTTTACCGGTTCCAGCGAAACCGGTTTTAAGATGTATGAGCAGATCGCTCGACGCGGCATACCGTTTCAGGCCGAGATGGGCGGCAAAAATCCCGTTGTTGTGCTCGCAGATTGCGACATCGACCTAGCCGTGGAACATACGGCACAGGGAGCGTTCGGCTCGACCGGACAACGCTGCACGGCGACATCGCGGGCAGTCGTGATCGACACAATTGCGGATAAATTTGTTGAAAAGATCGTCGCCCGGGCCAAGAGTTTCAAGCTCGGCGACGGAAGCGACGCGGCAAACGACATCGGGCCGTCAGTCGATGAATCGCAATTCAAAACGGTTCTAAAGTACATCGACATCGGCCGCGAAGACGGAGCAACGCTGCTTTGCGGCGGCAAAAAAGCGACAGGCGAAGGTCTCGAAAACGGCTATTTTGTCGAGCCGACCGTCTTTGACCACGTTACGCCGGATATGCGTATCGCTCGCGAAGAGATTTTTGGCCCCGTGCTTTCTGTGCTTCGCGTCAAAGATTTTGACGAGGCGATGGTTGTCGCCAACGATTCTGAATACGGTCTCTCGTCGTCTGTTTTCTCAAACGACGCCAATGACATTTACCGCTTTATTGACGAGATCGAATCGGGCATGACCCACGTGAATTCCCCGACGACCGGCGGCGAGGCCCACATCCCTTTCGGCGGCATCAAAGCCACCGGCATCGGCGCCCGCGAACAAGGCTCGACCTCGCTCGATTTTTACACCGAGATGAAGGTGGTATATGTTGATTACACAGGCCGCAAACGCGAGGGGAATTTGTATTGATGGATCTGTGGCTTTTGTTCCAGCTTGACGGATTTCTATTTGGCTTTTTGTTGTTATCTTCATCACCAGTTCTTCAATCAGTAGCGGTTCCGGGCTTCTATTTTCCACCTTCGCCAAGCCCTGTTCGTTAGCGGCAATCATCCCGCATTAAACCTCGATCACCCTTCTTTTCACGGGCGATGACAGCACAATCGTTGTCGTCGTGATTCCATAAGGTGTCAAGCGATCAATCATCTCCTGCAAATGCTCGACCGAGGCAACCGCGACTTTCATGATAAACGAATCGCCGCCGGTGCCGCGGTGGCATTCGAGGACTTCGGTTGATTGCTGGGCGACCTCGATGATGTGGCTGTAATCGACGCCGGTGATGCTCATACGGACAAAGGCGGTGATTGGGAGGCCGACCTTAGCGGTGTCGATCTCGACGCGGTAGCCGGTGATGATGTGGGCGTCCTCGAGTTTGCGGACGCGCTCGATGACGGCGGGCGTCGTTAAGCCGACCCTTCGCCCAAGCTCGGCATAGCTCGTACGGGCATCCTCTTGTAGTTCCTTCAATATTTTTCGGTCGATTTCATCGATCATAAGACTGGAGCGGCAAGCATCCCTGCTTGCCCTCGCCGGTTGCGGCGTGAATTTTTGCGGGTCAATAAATGCCGTCGCACTTCTGGCAAGCAGGGTCCTTGCCGCTCC
>JANPCJ010000045.1:0-21303 GCA_031430895.1 Chloracidobacterium sp.
CCGGCCTTCGGTAGTCTATTTGCTGGAGCACCAGCGCCGCAGATTTGTGCGGATGTTATTGGAACACCGGATAACGAAGGCGCGTGCAACGGCAGATTGCTTGCCGGACGTGGTTTACTCAGGACCCGATCTAATACCGGCAGTTCGCGGTACGACTCGCTTCAAACGCGCTACAACGGCAGATTCCTAAACAAGAACCTTAACTTCGGAGCGACCTACACATACAGCCGGGCCCAGGACAACGCCAGTGAGATCTTCTCTTTTGGCGAAAACGCGGTTGCCCAGAATCCGTTTGATATTGATGTCGCCGAATACGGAGTGTCCGGCTTTGATCGCCCGCACTCGTTCTCGATGAACTTTATCTATGATGTACCGTTTTTCAAGAATCAGTCGGGCTTTGTCGGGAAGCTGCTTGGCGGGTGGCAGATCAATGGTACATACAACCTGGCGTCGGGACGCCCGTACACGCCGGAGCAATTTGCGAACTCGCAGATTATCGGCAACACGTATATAGACGGTGGGTTTGCGAATACCTTTATCGGCCTCGACAACCTTCGTCCGTTTATCGGCAACCCAACGGCTGATATCAGACTCGTGGGCATCACAAACCTTGACGCCCGCCTACTTAACCTTATCGCGGCGACAACCGCCCTTAGTCCGACGGGCTTTTATTCACTGAACGACCTAAATCGCGGTATTTTCACCCCGGTGACTAGAAACGATGTAAGGTTTATCTTTAACGGTCCCGGTGCTGCTCGCGAGTTCGGTACGCCGTTCGGAGATGTTGCACGCAACAGCGTCCGCGGTATTAAGCTGAATCAGATGAATATGGGTGTTTTCAAAACAACAAGCATTACCGAGAGGGTTCGTATCCAATTCAGGGCCGAGGCTTTCAACGTCCTGAATCATCCGACTTCGGGTTTTGGTGTCGCCGCCGGCGCCTCGCTCCCGGATATCGTCACTGAGAACGCGGGCGTTGGCTTCGCTGATCCCTTCCGCGCGGTAGCCGGGTTAAGCAGCCGACGTGTTCAGTTTGGTCTGCGTCTTCTGTTCTAGACTGGGTCTATCAAAAATGACTATTGGGAGAGGGCTTCGTGCCCTTTCCTTTTTTTTTGCTTCGGGCGTGAAAGATGGAAGATGTACTTCAAGCTCTGTTCCGTGTGTTCCGTGGTAATTTCAGATAAACCCAGATTACGCATTAGAGTAGTCATTTTGCTAATAAAACTCAGCGAACTCCGCGTCTTGCTCTCCGGCCTCTGCGTTAAAACTGTCTTGCCCACTATTCGCCTAACTTTAACGCAGAGTTCGCTGAGGCGGACGCAGAGATACCGAGAAGAAGCTAATTGTGATTCACATCAAATTCCTAAAGCTGAATCCCGGATAAATCAACCACGGATCACACGGAGAGCACGGAAAATTCGACCGATTCGGTTTACGACAGGGTGACGGGGTATTCGGGGGACGAGAGGCCGACGACCTCGTTGTCTTTTACAAAGAAGCCGCGGATGCGACCGGTTTCGGCTTGGCCGGGCGTCCCGGGCGTGATGGTGCATTGGCCCGGCAATTTTGTCAGGAATCCGACGTTCGCCCACGTGGTCGTGCCGTTTCGCTGATATTCCACGCGGATCGCGCTCATGTTTTTCATCGAACCGGCGACGTTCACGGGCCGTTGAAATCAAGCACACCGCTCCCGCTCGTAACCTGGGCGGGAATGAGCGAGGCCGGGCGGCTGTTTCGCAACGCGATCGAACTAGACCCGAATTTTGCGCACGCGCACGTCGGGCTGGCTGATGTGCTGATGATGACGGTGCAGGGAACCGGGGCGAAAGTGGCCGTTGAAAAAGCCCTCGAACTCGACCCGGATCTGGCGGAGGCTCACGCCTCGCTCGGATTTATCCGTATGTTTCACGACTGGAAATGGGCGGAAGCTGAATCTGCGTTTGTAAGATCAATCGAACTGAATCCGAATTACGCGATGGCTCATCATTGGTATGCCCAGCTTCTGGCAGTCAAAGGCAGAAACGGTGAGGCCAAATCGGAGATGCTCCGTGCCCTGGAGATCAATCCGCTGTCGCACAATTTTCTTGCCGATTTGGGGCAGATCTATTATTTTAATCGCGAGTACAAAGAAGCGGAACAATGGTGCTTAAAGGCACTCGAAATTTATCCCGATTTTGTTTTCGCGAACGGATGTCTTAAAGACACTTATCTAAAAACCGGCGAATACGACAAAGCGGTTGAGGCGATTATCAATGCGGAAAAAATCAATAGTGCCTTTGCCAATCAAACAACCGAACGGCAAAAGGAGCGAGATGCATATTCTGAATCGCGCCGAAAAACCTACCGCGCCGGCGGCATCGGAAAGTTTCTCGAAGATTCGTTCGGAAAATCTCATGACCCAGACGCTCCGATTGGCAATGCGAGGATTTACTCTCTGCTCGGCGAAAACGAAAAAGCTCTTGATAATTTGGAACGGGCCTACGAAGGCAAAGCGTTCTTATCCATCTTCGTCAAAGCCGATCCGATTTTTGACGACCTACGCTCAAACCCCCGTTATGACGAAATTTTGCGTAGGATGAACCTCTCGGAATAAGCGAAAGTCGCACACGGTGATCAGGCTGCCGGCGTGTCCTCCCAGGCCAATCTAATTGCGGGCAAGACCGCCCTAAACAAACGCAAAATCAAACTGTCCCGGATGGACCGATTTATCCGATGAGATGTCGAGGTGGCCGAGATAGGCTTCGATCTCGTCGAGGACCTCGCGTTCCGTTGTCCGGAACGCCTTGGCGACGTCGGGGTGGATTCGGATTGTTGTCCGGCGAACATCCTCGACGCTTTTTGAGAGCCGTCGGGCCTCGGCGAGGATTTCGTAACAGACCGTGGTTGGCGATTTGATCCATCCGGCGCCTTCGCAATGGTCGCAGGGGGCGCACATGGTGCGTTCGAGCGACTGTTTGACGCGTTTGCGGGTCATGATTATCAGACCGAAATCATTGAACGACAGCACCTTTGTCGGCGAACGGTCGGTCGAAAGTGCCTCCTGCAAAGCCTGCGAGACCTTGTGCCGGTTGCGGCGGTCTTCCATGTCGATCAAATCGAGTACGATGATGCCGCCGAGATCGCGGAGACGGATCTGCCGTGCGATCTCATCGACCGCTTCCATGTTTGTTCGGGTGATCGTGTCCTCGAGCCGGGCGTTGCCTTTGCCGACAAATTTACCGGTGTTCACGTCAATCGCAACCAGCGCTTCGGTCTGGTTGATGACGAGATAGCCGCCGGATTTTAGCCAAACGCGGGGTTTGAGCGCCTTGTCGATCTCTTCCTGCACACCGTAATAATCCAGGATCGGCTCGTCGCGGGTGTAGAGTTTTACTCGATGCACCATTCGCGGCTGGATGAGATTCATAAATTCGACGGTGCGTAGATACTCTTCTTCACTGTCGACGCGGATCGCAGTAAAATCGTCGGCGAGCTGATCGCGCAATATCCGCTGGACGAGATCGAGGTCCTGATGGACGAGAGCCGGTGATTTTTTCTTCTCAGAGCCTTTTTTCGAATCGACCCACATCCGCGCCAGGTATTTTGCGTCGTTTCTCAAATCTTCTTCCGAAATGGCGATGCCCGCCGTGCGGACGATAAAGCCGCCCGACGGAATCTCCTTATCCTGGCGAATACGCTGGATCAGCATTCGCAAGCGGCTGCGCTCGCTTGCCGATTCGATCTTTCGCGATACGCCGAGATGCTCGATAGTCGGCATATAGACCAGATATCGGCCCGGCAGCGCGATATGCGATGTGATGCGGGCTCCCTTTTTGGCAATCGGCTCTTTTGCGATCTGAACAAGTATTTCCTGGCCTTCCTTAAGCAGATCGGAGATTGTGGGCTGTTGCGGGCGGTCACGGCCGCGATCATTGCGGTCAAAGCGTTTGCTGTCGCCGCCGGGACGGTCACCTCTGGGACTATCGCCTCTGGAACTGTCGCCGCTCGGCCGGTCACCACTTGGACGGTCGTTCCGGCTTCTGCCGCCGCGTCGCCCACGGTCGCGGCTATCGCGGTTGTCCTTCTCTTGGTCTCGCGATTTGTCTTCGGCAACTCGTTCGGATTCGTCTGGCAAATCCGCTTGTGTTTCCTTACGCGCTTCGGTCTTCTCACTCGATGACTCAGGCTGGGTTGCTTGCTCGACGGCTTCGAATTGTTCGCCGCCGCCTTCGGGGTTGTCGGTTATCTCAAGATTTTCGCCGCTATCCTCGCCGCCCTCGTCTTTTTTGCCGCCACGGCGGCGTCCGCGGCCACCGCGTCTGACAGCCATTTCGGCGTTGCCGTCGGATTCGCGATGGCTCGCCTCGGCGTCTTCGTGGCCGCCCTCTGTTGCCGTCTTCTTTTTAGCCGATTTTGAGAATTTTCCCTTCGCCGGTCCGCGTTTTGTCGGAGATTTGCGTTTTGCCGGAGCTTTTTCGGCGGTCTCACCCGCCTTCTTTCTGCCGCGGCCTTTCGCCGGAGCGGCCTCTTCGTCTTCGTCCGCTATGCGCTGAAAATCGTTCGGCTGCCCACCTACTTCGCCCAGCAACGATCCGACCTCGGCTTCCGTGGTCGTTTCCATATCGAATTCAATCGCGCGGACACGGTCGATGATCGCTTCCTGGACATAGGCGTCCTTAAACATCTCGCCCGTATCACTGTCATCGCTAATTCGCTCAAAACCGGAATTGTCAAATTCGATCTCAAATGCCGGGGCGACTTCAGGCCGGCGCTCGACCGGCTCTTCCTTCTCTTTCCTTCCTCGTCCGCCGCGTCCGCGCTTGGCTTTATCGGGTTTCGTTTCGGCTTTCGGCTCCTCGACGTCTCGCGAGTCATCCGTTGGTTCATCGAAGGAAGGTTCGTCGACAGCGGGTTCGTCGTACTTTCTCTCATCCGATGCGACCGCCCCTTCCGTCATCGGCTCAGCGATTTCCTGAACCGCCTCCATCTGTTTCTCACGCTCGATGCGCGAGCGATCGATTTGCTCGTTCGCTTCGCGTTTTGCGTCTTCCGGCGAGCCTTTCTTGCCCTTTTCCATTACGATACGCTCAATTTCTTCTTCTTCATCGAAGAAGTCCGAGACGTAGAGGAACGCATCGCGCTCGAGTCCGATATCGACAAACGCCGACTGCATTCCGGGCAGAACGCGCATCACGCGGCCCTTGTAAACATTACCGACGACGCCCGAGTTTTCCTCGCCGCGCTCGATATAAAATTCCGTAACTTTGCCATTATCCAGAATGGCAATCTTCTTTTCGCGCCCGTTGACGCTCACAATCATTTCTTTTGACATACAAATATCCTTACCTAAAATTTTGGGTTCGAATTGCCCAGGCGATTAAAGGCGGACGAGGAGCGGTCAGAATTGCGGATTTAATAAAGGGATTAAGGTCTCGGCTCGAGTGGAGCACTCACGCGCGCGTCTGGTTTTATAGCTTGGGTTTGGAAATGGTTTCCAAATAGGCAAGTATTTAAATTCACGTTCACGCAGGAATCTCTCTTACAAGGAACGGCGTTTTGCCCTTCCCACTTGCGGGGAGCACCAAATTTCCGTTTCCGGAAATCGTGCTCAGACCCGTAAAAAATCTCGATTCGGTCAAGCCTTAAATTCTGTATAAAAATCTCTCACCGTTTGCTCTCTTCGCCGCAATAACAAAATCGCTTAACGTGGCAAACCACACATAGTATATACGAGTCGGGTTGCGATGTAAATATAATTCTTTAACAAATAGTGGTTGAGTTTGAAAATTCAATGCATTTACTGAGCGACGAATCAGAGATTGTTTGGTTTTTCTTTGCGTCTTTGCGTCTTCGCGGGAAACTGTTTCTCCCGCGGAGACGCAAAGATGCAAAGTTAAGAATAGAACCGCCGTTACAGGTCGCCCTCGCGAACCTTGGTCGCGGCGGCCGGCTCGATCACCTCATTGCCCTTGCCGCCAAAAAGCGCATCACGGCCAACGAGATAGAGTACCACCGTAAGGATCGCAATCGGCAGTAAGGCCAGAAGGTCCGATGTAAACAACGGATTGCTGAGCGTGGACCATTCCTCAATGGCCGCGACTCGCTCGGCGAGAAACTCCGCTGAGAAAGCGACAATTATACCGGCGAGGGCGCCGCCCGCAATATAGCCGGACGCCAGCAGCACACCGGGGCTCTTGTCCGTCTCGGCAATTTTTTCCTCATCGGTCATCTTGCGGTCGCGAAAACGCTTATACAACTCCTTGTCCACACCCCAACGCACGACGCCTCCGACAAATATCGGTGCCGAAACAGAGATTGGCAGGTATAGTCCCACAGCAAAGGCAAGCGACGGAATGCCGGCGAGTTCGAGCGTAACCGCGATCATCACACCGAGAAGCACCAGTCCCCACGGCAGTTCCTGGCTCAAAATTCCCTTGATGATATAACTCATCAGCGTCGCTTTCGGGGCGGAGTATTTGGTTACGTCGGCGCCATCCCGTTCGGTGATAGTGCCATTGATGCCAGGATCGACCAGGTATTTTATTTCACCGCTCGGCCCCACCAGGTATTTCCCGGCAGGTACGCCGCCAACCAACTTTGTATTGTGCCAGCCGCGATAGGGCGTGGTATCCGACGCGGCTCGGCCTCCCTTAATGGTTTCGGGCGGTCCGATCTCGGCTCCGGCGGGGAGCATTGCCCCTTTTGGAAAGTTGTCGTCAACCTTGTACACGACCTTGCCGGACTGGTCGGCTAAAAACCTACCTGCGGGCAGATCCTTGTTAGCCGGTTCCTTCTGCCCCTCCGTTACCTTGTTTTCGAATACGCGGTATTCACCGGCAACTGGCGGCTTGTCTTCGCCGGTAAATGCCGGAAGGCCGGCCGGGTCAACCGTCACATCTTTTTTGACTTTTGCAAATGTAGTCGGGGCTGCATAGACGGTTCCGCCATCATTCAAGGCAAGCAAAATAGGCCCGAGGACCAGAGCCGAAGCGGTAGCTCCGACCAGAATTGCAATCTGCTGTTTTTTGGGCGTACCACCGACCCAAAATCCGGTTTTTAGGTCCTGCGAGGTCGTCCCGCCGTTGGAAGCCGCGATGCACACGATGCCGCCCACGCTCAGAGCGGTGACAAAGTATGGGTCGGGCGCGGTCCATCCGATCAATAGAAAGACAAGGCATGTCAGAAGCAGGGTCGCAACCGTCATCCCCGATATCGGGTTCGAGGACGAACCGATCTCGCCGGTAAGCCGCGACGAGACGGTGACAAAAAGGAAACCAAAAATGATAATTAGGATCGCCCCAAGGAGATTCATTTTCAGAGCGGGCAGAAATGTTATCACGATTACGAGAGCAAGAATGCCGCCGACAACCCACTTCATTGAAATGTCGCGGTCGGTACGCGGGATCGCATCGGCATCGGCCGCCTTGCTCCCGCCGCGAAAATCGGCGATGCCGCCCTTAATGCCATGCAGAATGACCGGCAATGACCGGAAGAGACTGATGATGCCGCCTGCCGCAACGGCCCCGGCGCCGATATACAAGATGTAATCGCCCTGGATGCTGTTCTTGCCCTGAATGCCCATCTCAGCGATAGTTTTTGTGGCCGGTGCAAGCGGTGTCAGCAGCCCGGAACCGAAATACTTGATCATCGGTATCAATACGAGATAGGACAACGCGCCGCCCGCGAACATTATGCCCGCGATCCGGGGCCCGATGATATAACCGACCCCAAGCAAGGCCGGATTGTTTTCGAGAGAGATTGAGCCGCCCTCAAAAGGTCTGCCGAATACTTTTGACGGGACTTCCTTCCACCCTTTGAGGACCTGCATTATCGAGTTAAACGCAAAGCCCATCGCAAAACCAATGGCAATTATCTTGCCGCCCTGCATCGCCGCCGAATCGCTGTGGGCCTTCTCGGATTCTATCGACGCATCTCTTGATTCTTTCGACGCACCGGCCATTAAGACCTGGGCGCAAGCCGTGCCTTCAGGGTATTTCAGGATGCCGTGCTGGTCCTTAATAAGAGCACGCCTCAAGGGGATCATCATTAAAATGCCCAGCAGACCGCCGAGCACCGCGACCATCGTCACACGCCAAATTTCGAGATCGAATCCCAAGATAAGGATGGCTGGCATAGTGACGCCGACTCCAAACGCTATCGATTCACCCGCCGAGCCGGCTGTCTGAACGATGTTGTGCTCAAGTATCGTCGCATCGCGCGCGCCCAGTTTAGACAATATCCGAAACAAGGTAATTGAAATGACGGCAACTGGTATCGACGCCGAAACCGTCAGCCCAACCTTAAGGACCAGGTAGAGTGATGACGCTCCAAAAACGATCCCAAGGAGCGTTCCCACAATCAATGGAATTGGCGTCAGCTCGCGCAGCGTCGTTGCATCTGGAATAAATGGTCGGAAGTTTTCGAGAAACGGATTTTTCATCTCGGTGGTGTCTCCTGGTTCTGTGATGTTTCAGCCGCCACGGCACGATGCCCCACGCGCGGCTTAATCTTTTTGGGGAAAGGATTTAGACTTGCGTTAATTTACATCGCATTCGCAAAAAAGGCAATGACGGAAGAATCGAAGAGATTAACCACAGATGGACACGGATAAACACGGATATGAAAAAGCCGACAGGCAGTAACCGATCCTCATCACTGCGTTCATCCACGCTTATCTGTGGTTTCACTGCTTTATCCGTGGTTTCACGCCTTCTTCTTACCAACGCCGGCCTTTAGAAGAAATATCAGAGGAATCACGCAGATGATCATAAACATCAGGATATAAAACGTGTCGATGAATGCGAGCATGCCGGCCTGGCGGTTAATTTCCGACCACATCTGGGCGCGGGCCGCCGAGGCGGCTTCGATGGCGGACATGCCCTTTTCCTGGAATACTTGCGTCGCTCGGCTCAACCAGTCAACGTAATTTGGATTATATTCGCTTGCCTGACTGGCGAGAGGCCCGATGTGATGCTGCGTCCTGTTAGCCAGATTCATGGTCAGAATGGCGATGCCGACGCTGCCGCCGAGACTCGCGGCGGTGGTTATCAGCGATGAGGCGTTATCGGTCTTGCCCTTCGGCACCCCGCGAAAGGCCGCCGTCGTTACGGGCGCAAAGAGAAACGCACCGCCGAAGGTCTGCAGGCCGCGAATGTACGCCAAATCCCAGTATCCCGCACCCAGCGTCAGCGAGGTAAAACTCCATAGGGCAAACGCGGAAAACGAAAGCCCGAAAATTGCCAAATATCGCGCATCGACCCTCTTCATCATCAAACCGGCAATCGGAATCATTGTCAGCGAAACAAGCCCGCCGACAGTATTGATCATCCCAGAATCCTGAGCGCTAAACCCGAGCATAGTCTGTGCAAACAGCGGGACCAATACACCATTTCCGTATATCATTACGGCGATGGCAAAAACGACGATAGTCCCGCCGCCGACATATCGGTTCCCCAAAAGCCGGATGTCAACCGCCGGATTTTCGTGCCCGAGCTCCCACATGATGCCAATAACCAGGGCGACAACGGCGATGATCGCGAATGTAACGATAAAATTCGATTCAAACCAATCTTCGCGGTTGCCTTTGTCGAGGACGATCGTCAAAGCGGCAATTCCCGTTGTAACCAGCAGTATCCCGATCCAGTCGATCCGCTGGCCGGATTTCCGCAGGCGTTTTCGCTCATCGGTCGTCGCTTGAGGCTCGGTCACTAAAGTCGAAACGAGAAAGAGCGACAAAAGGCCGATGGGAACATTGATAAGAAAAATCCAGGGCCAACCGTAATTATCGGTTATCCACCCGCCCAGGGCAGGTGCGAAAATCGGAGCGCAGACAAGTGTCACGCCATATATCGAGAAAGCCATTCCGCGCTGTTCGGCGGGAACGCTGTCGGCGATAAACGCCTGTTCTATGGCGACCAGGTTTCCGCCGCCCAAACCCTGAATGACCCGAAAGAAAACCAGCATTTCGAGACTTGTCGAAACCGCGCAGAGGGCCGATGCGGATATAAAAATAATGACGCACGTCAAATAGAGCCGTTTGCGGCCAAAATATGTTGTCAGCCATCCCGTTATCGGCACGATGACCGCATTTGCCACCAAATACGAACTTGTTACAAGGCTTGCTTCTTCGGGTGTCACCTGTAGGCTGCCCGAGATTGAAGGCAAGGCGACATTGGCGATACCGGCGTCCAGTATCTCCATAAAGCTGGCAATCGTCAGCACCGCCACCATCAAAAGCGGGTGAGATTTAAACAGCGATTTTTTTTTGGCGGGCGCGTCGGGAGTGATTGCTTCGGCGGACATAAAAATTTGAGCGGTGGTTAGGCGTTAAATGGCAAAGGAGCGCACAAGCCTGCGCGTAAGAGGCTCTGTCAAAACTCGCTTTTCGGGCTTTGCCCGTCTATTTGCGGTGAAGCTGTGCTTCGCCGGCACTCGTCACAACTTTACATGCGGCTAGGCCGCCGTCCTCCGTCCGATCATCGAAATAGGCCAGTAATTATCGGCCCCGGAGCAGCGGCGCAACCGCAGAACCGTTGGAGGCTCTGTCGGAAAAGCGGAGCTTTTCCGCACATCGAACGGCATAGCCGAAGAACTTCAGAGCATCATCCGACAGACTTTTGACACGGCCTCGTTAGCGAGGGCGATACGCGCGGGCTTGTGCAATGGCCGCCCTTCTTACTCTCGCCTCATCAACTATCTAACCCTCACGCGCGGCTGAACACTCATACCGGGCACGAGCAGATGAACATTTTCGGGTTTCTCGTCGAAAACGATTTTGACCGGAACACGCTGGACAACCTTTAGGAAATTTCCGCTTGCGTTTTCCGACGGCAGCACACTAAATGCGGAACCGGTGCCGGCCTGAAAACTTTCGATCCTTCCGTGAAAGGTCCTGCCCGGAAATGCGTCAACTTTTATATCAACCGGCTGGCCGATGGTCATCCGCTCAAGCTGGGTTTCCTTAAAATTCGCGACGATCCAGACATCCGTTTGCGAAATCGCCATCAGGGCGGCGCCCGGCTGGACCAGTTGGCCTTCCTGAACATTTTTTCGCGTGACAAAGCCGTCGCCGGGAGCGAATATTTTTGTAGATGCCAGCTCGACCTCGACACTGTGAACCGCTGCCTCGGCCTGTGCGATAACCGCATCCGCCGTGCCGACCGCGGATTGATCGACCGCGATCCTCTCGGGCGCGGCATTCGCGTCCCGCAGCCGTCCGATCGACTCGTCAACTTCGGACCGGCTGCTATTGACCTGAGCAAGCGATAGTTTGTAATTGTTTCGCGCCGTAGCGACTTTGGCCTCAGCTTCGTCGATGCGGGATTCCGCGGCCGTCGCCTGGCTCTGCACCGCATTTAGATCGGCTTTGGCGCGCTGCAGGGCGTTTTCCGAAATCTCAAGGCTCTGGCGCGAAACGGAGCCGTGATTAAACAGCGAAAAGCTGCGGTCGTACTCGATCTGGGCAAGCCGTAGATTGGACTCGGCCTGGGGCTTGCGCGAGCGTGCCTCGGCAAGATTTGCACGGGCGATCTTGACGGCTGATTCCGCCTGTCGAATTTCGGAGAGTTTTGTTTCGGCGCCGAGTCCGGTTTCGTCAATTTTGTTTTTCGCCGTTTGAACATTTGAAAGGGCCTGAAATTGAGTTGCCCCAGCCGTAGTCCGCGTCAAATCGGTTTGGGCCAACGCACGGACGCGTTGGGCGTGGCCGGCGCGAACCTGCGACTTCGCCTGTTCGAGCCGTGCCTCCAAATCCTGGGCATCAAGCTCGATGAGCAAATCGCCCTTTTTTACAAACTGATTTTCCTTGACCCAAACTTTTGCCACATACGCCGTGATCTTCGGGCTGATCTGCGTGATTTCGCCATCAACAAAAGCATCGTCCGTGTATTCGAACTGCCGCGCGTAGGTCCAATAGATCGCACCCGCGACCGCCGCAATGAGCAAAACGCTTCCTACAATATAATACGGCAGTTTCCGACGCTTTTTTGGCTCGGTTTCTGCTGACGCGTCGATAACCTCCGGCTCGGTCTCCGATTGAGAGACGGGTTCGGAATTGCCGGAAGCTTTCCCGTTGGTCGAGCCTAATAATGTATCCCTTTCTTCCGTGGTAGTTTCGTTCATTATGCGCGAAGGGGAAAAGCCTGGTTTGAGACGATTCGGGTCGTAACACAATTTAGCACAATAATCGCGATTTTTACTAGTCGTTTCTCGCATTGCCAGATCTGCCAATGGGCTTAGCCCACCTATTTGCGGTGAAGCTGCCTTTTTTGGGAATCCTCCGGCGGCCTCCGCAGCTTGCCGCCGCCTTCCTGATTCAACCCGGGGAGCTTTCTTAATTCCTTGCGGGGCGTTCTTAATTCGGCGCGGGCTTTCTTTCTTGGACTAAGGACGGTTCCCCCGCTCTGGTAAACGCAATCACGGCCGCGTTGTATGCCTGAGCAAAGTCCGTTAAAATCAATCGAATACCAAAACGGAGTCTTCGCCCCTATGAAAAATCGCGTACCTTTATCTGCATCTCTGCCATATCTTCCTTTGCGTCCTTTGCGGCTTTGCGTGATCTTCCTTTTCCTCGCCTTCGCCGTTGCGGCCCAAACCATTCCCGCACCCAGCGATACCCTCGGCTTCACGCCCGGCGACGATAGAAAACTCGCGAGTTGGACGCAGATCGTCGAGTACTTCAATAAGCTCGACGCCGCAAGTGATCGAATGACATTTCAGGAGATCGGCAAGACGACGATGGGCGCGCCGTTTGTTTTCGCGACGATATCAAGCCCGGAAAATCTAAAGACGATAAAAAAATACGAGCTGATCAACGCCAAACTAGCCGATCCGCGAAAGCTGACTGGAGGGCAAGCGCTTGCCCGTGACGCCGCCGCAAAAGCCCTAATAAAGCAAGGAAAAACAATCGTCCTAATAACCTGCGGCGTCCACTCGACCGAGGTCGGCTCGACGCTTTCATCAATGCTCATCGCTCACAGGCTGGCAAGCAGCAACGAGCCTGAGATTCAAAACATCCTCAAAAATACGATTATTCTCCTCGTCCCGAGCCTCAACCCGGATGGCGTCGATATCGTCAAAAACTGGTACGATAAAACGCTCGGCACCAAATTCGAAGGCACCGAGCCGCCGGAGCTTTATCACAAATACGTCGGCCACGACAACAACCGCGACTGGTACGCCTTCACACAGATCGAGACGCAGCTAACCGTCGATAAAATCCACAACGTCTGGCACCCGCAGATCGTCCACGACATCCACCAGCAGGGCGCAAACGGCGCCCGCCTTTTCCTGCCACCCTATATGGCGCCGGTCGAGCCAAACGTGCCAAAACAGATCGTCGAAGGCTATACCGAACTCGGCAACTGGATGGCCGCCGATCTCCGAAAACGCGGGCTCGAAGGCATCACGACAAACACAACCTACGACGCCTGGACACCGGCCCGTGCCTATTCCCACTACCACGGCGGCGTCCGAATCCTTTCCGAAACCGCCTCGGCCCGCCTCGCCACGCCGATCGATATAAAATTCGAAAACCTCCGCGGCGATGTCGGCGGCTTCGATTCCAAAGTCGCCTCCGACAAATTCGGCCCAGTCTGGAAAGGCGGCGAGTGGAAACTACGAAATATTACAGATTACATGACCACCGCCGCGTTTTCTTTGTTAAATCATGCGGCCGATAATCGTGGAAAATGGCTGGCGAGGTTTTATGAAATCGGGAAGGAAGCGGTTCGGCCGAGGAAAGATGGAGAACTTCGAGGTTTCAAGTTATCCAATATAGAACTTCACGAGAAGGAACTTCTGTCTATCCTCGATAGGGCCGGCGTTGCGTACTATCACCGCTTTGGCGAAGGCAAAACAGACACGGCGACCTATACCCCGAGATACTATATTGTCCCCGTTGATCAACCGTACGGCGGTTTTGCCAAGGCATTGTTTGAAAACCAGGTCTACCCGGAGCTAAAGGACGCGAGCGGAAATCCTATAACGCCTTATGACGTGACTGCTCATACGGTATCCTTGCTGATGAACCTCAAGGTTGAGAATCTTTCTTCGGCTTTGCCGGTGAATAAGCGACAGAAGCACTCCCGGAGCGAATTTCCTCCGTTTGGGACCCCGTTCAGCCCGGACACGATCTTTCGGTCGCACAATCCTTCGATGGACGAGGGCTGGACGCGCTGGGTGTTCGAAGAAGCCGACAAAGGCTACTTCTCGATCAATGCCCGTGACATCAGCAAGCATCTGGAATATACCAGCAGCGCTGGCCCAATTGGTCCGGGCGACCATGATTACACCTTGAACAAAATATTTTGCAGGTCGATCATTTTCCCGGATCAATCGTCGGCTCAGATCCTCAATGGCTACGCAAAAGGCTCGATGCCGGATGAATATACGGGCGGCGTTGGGAAGGAGGGCGTCGAGAACCTGCGGAAATTTGTTGAGGCGGGCGGAACGCTAGTCTTTCTAAACCGCTCTTCAAATTTCGCCATTGAGCAGTTCAATCTGCCGGTCAGGGACGTGACACGCGGCCTGGCTCGTAAGGATTTCTACATCCCCGGCTCGATCCTCCGCACCGAACTGAACACAACGCATCCGATAGCCAAAGGAATGCCGCAGCAGTCCATCGCCTGGTTCGAAAACTCGCCCGCGTTCGAGATCGCTCAAGATGCCCGCGTCGAGGTCATCGCCCGCTATCCGAGCGACCCAAAAAACGTACTTCTCTCAGGCTGGGCTCTCGGTGCCGAAAAAATAGCCGGAAAAGCCGCCCTCGTCTCAATCCCGATGGGCAAAGGCAAGATCGTGCTTTTCGGCTTCCGCCCGCAGTACCGCGGCCAGTCGCTGGCAACATTTCCTCTTTTGTTCAACGCGATTTCGCAATAAAGTGTGTCCGTTCGAAATAGCTGATAACTGATACGTGATAGCTGATAATCGCCCCAGGCTGTCAGCTTTCAGCTATCAGTTATCAGCTATTCCGAATCTGATTTTGATTACCAGTGTGCTAGATTCTTAGCTTTGCCATGAAAGAAGAAATACAAGAAACGCGTTTCGAAAACGGCATGGTCGTTTTGACCGACAGAATGCCGGGTGTACGCAGTGCGACGCTCGGATTCTTTTTCCGCGCCGGTTCGCGGCATGAGCCAAACGAGCTAAACGGAATCTCCCACTTTATCGAGCACACAGTATTTAAAGGCACGGCAAAACGCACCACTCTCGACATCGCCATTGAACAAGACCGGCTGGGCGGCAATCTAGACGCATTTACGTCTCACGAGGAGACGGGCTTTGCGATCAAGGTCATCGACGATCAATTGCCAAAGGCGTTCGATCTGATCGCCGATATGCTCGCAAACCCTCGATTCGACGATGCCGACCTGAAAAGCGAGCAGCGGGTCATCATCGAGGAGATGAAGATGATCGAGGATTCGCCGGAGGAGTATCTCGGTGAGATCTTTAGCGAGGCGTTCTTCCCCGCGCATCCGCTGGGATTGTCGATCGCCGGCACGCCGAAAACGGTCAGAAGTTTTAACAAAGAAGTAACGCGAAACTATCATAACGAAGTCTTCAATGCGTCGAATCTCGTCATCACGGCTGCCGGAAATGTACAACATGATGAAATTGTTGGACTTGCGAGGGCAGCTTTGAGTCCCGATTTCAGTCGGCCGCCGGTTGCGGAACGAGGCTCGCTGAAGCGGGGACTCAAAACGCCGACGCTCGCGGCGCCGATAATCGTCAAACAGAACCAGAACCTCGAACAAGCCCATCTCATTATTGCGACGCCGCTCGTTTCTGCTGCCGACGAACGCCGTTACGCGGCCGATCTGCTGGCAAACATCATCGGCGGCGGCACTTCGAGCCGGCTGTGGCAGAAGGTTCGCGAAGAACGCGGTCTCGCTTACAGCATCGGGGCGTCTGCGATAATGTATCAGGACTGCGGTATGTTTTCGATCTTTGCCGGCACATCGCCTGAACAGGTTGCGGAGGTTGTCGGTCTTGCCATCGCCGAGATGGGAGATGTCACACACAACGGCGTAACGGACGACGAGCTCGACCTCGCCAAACAGCAGACCGTCTCGTCCATCCTGCTCAGCCTCGAAGACTCAGCCGCCCGGGCCGCAACGCTCGCCCAGGCGGAAATGATTCACGGTCGCCAGATATCGCTCGACGAGGCATTGGAAAAGACCAATGCGGTGACGCCGTCCGATATCCATCTCTTGGCGCGCGAGTATTTCCGAACCGAGAGAGTAGCTTTTGCGGCATTGGGCGATCTCAAAGGACTTGTGATAAAACGCGATAACCTCTCGATCTCAAGCGTATGAACCTCAAGAAAATTTTCCTTTACGTTCTTATCGCGTCCGTCGCTCTTAGCGCCGTTATCGGAATCGGTGTGATTCTGTTTGGCTCGTTCGGTGAGCTCGAAACAAGGGTTTTGCTGACAACATTTACGATCACGTGTACCAGTATTCTCGGCCTCGCGTGCGGGGCGTATTTCGAGGCAAAACGCGCGCGAAACCTACCTTTTGCCGGCATATTTTTCTCGATTGTCTCCGCCGGACTTTGTATCTACATGATCTGGTTCGGCGATAGGGGAATCGAGGCTGTCTGGAAACTTGCCGCAACGACGGCCATGCTCGCGACGGCGTGCGGTCACCTCAGCCTGATCTCGCTGGCTACCCTGGACAAGAAATTTATGTGGTCGCGGCTCATGATCTACGTATCGGCCGCTGTGCTGGTCTCGATCCTTCTAGTCATACTGTGGCTCGAACCGGACAGTTCGAGCGACCTGGTTTCACGTCTTATCGGAATCCTTGCTATTGTTATCGCGGCTCTAACCGTCATCACGCCCGTCTTTCACCGCTTGAGCACCGCCGCACCCACACCCGACAAGATTGACGCCGAAATCACCAAACTTCGAGCCGAAATCGTGAGACTCGAAGAAACGAAAGCTAGAGCGGAGCGGCAACCATAACGCCATCAAACCAAAGTATGAGGGCACTTACGAAGCGACTTCGAGTATCATAGCAACAATGAGCGGCAGAAACATGGCTGTGAAGCCAAAGATGAGAATCGGCTTTGACATTTCCTTTTCTCGATTTCTGAATGGCGAGATCATCGGCACGTCGCTCTTGATGCCAAAAATCTCTGTCAGAAAACCGCCGTCAAATTTCATCACGATGCTTTCCGGCGCACCCGTCTTACGGCTAGAGGTCGCGATCTTTTTATAGACTTTCGCGTATTCCCAAAACGCAACAGCAAACGATGTAACGAAAAAAATCAGCCACGGCGAAAAGCCACCGTAACCGTAAAAAACCAACGATAGATAGGCGGCAAAACCCCCGAAAAACAGCAATAAAACGAGCGCCAAAAGAGCGAGGAACCCGATAGCTCCAAACTCGTTGCGCCGAATAAGGAACGCCGAGGAAAGCGTACCGACGAGAAACGAATTTATCTCAACCGCCGCGCTTTCAGCGAAAAAAAGCCAAATGCTGCCGCCGCCGAAAATCAGCACACTGAGAGCAAGCTGCACAGGAATCGCCAGCGTCACAAGCAGCGCAATCGGCAAAGAATCAGGCAACGCGTAACCGTTCGCCAGAAAAAGCGTGAACATCAAAACGGGTGGAAATCCGAGAATCAGCAGATACTCATGAAAGTCTTCAGCCGGAAACATCAACCGCGCCGCAACAACCGCCAGCGTCGGCAAGAGCAGCAAATAAACGTAATGCGCCCACATTAAAAAGCGAACTGCGATCTTCATCGTAAAAGGCGGAAACACGACCGGTAGGGAGTGTGCCCGATTTTTCCAGAGAACGCACACTCCCTACCGGTCGTGTTTACGCCTCGATCTATCAGAATGTCAGCAACAGTTCGCCGTCTTTTTCCACGACCAACGCACTGCCGCCGTCAGAAAGTTTTCCGAACAGGATCTCATTCGCCAACGGCTGCTTGATTTTTTCATGGATAAGCCGGGCCATCGGCCGGGCGCCGTAGCGGGCGTCGAAGCCGTTTTTGGCGAGCCATTCGCGAGCCGACTCGGTAAGTTTCACAAGGACGCGCTTTTCCGCTAGTTGGCCGTTTAGCTCGTTGATAAATTTATCGACGATGAGCTTGATCACATTCATATCGAGCGCCTTAAACGGCACCCAGGCGTCGAGGCGGTTGCGAAATTCCGGAGTGAATGTGCGTTCGATTACGCCTTTTGCGTTTCCCTTTGTATCGGACGAATTGCGAAAGCCCATTCCGCCTGATGACAGCTCCCGCGCACCGGCGTTTGTCGTCATTATCAGAATGACATTGCGGAAGTCCGCTTTTTTGCCGTTGTTGTCGGTCAGCGTTGCCGAATCCATCACTTGCAGCAACAGGTTGAAGAGATTTGGATGGGCCTTTTCGATCTCATCGAGCACGAGGACGGCGTGGGGCGTTCGCATTATCGCCTCGGTAAGCAGTCCGCCCTGGTCGAATCCGACATATCCCGGCGGCGCGCCGATCAGCCGTGAGACGGTATGCGGCTCGGCGTATTCGCTCATATCGTAGCGGAGGAATTCGACGCCGAGAATTTCGGCAAGCTGTTTTGAGACCTCGGTTTTTCCGACGCCGGTCGGACCGGAAAACAAGAATGAGCCGACCGGTTTTGTTTGATGACCGAGACCAGCCCGCGATATTTGAATGGCATCGACGATCCGGTCGATGGCCTCGTCCTGGCCAAAAATGGTTTTTTTGATGTCTTCGCGAAGTGTCTTAAGCCGCTGTCTCTCATCCGCAACTACGGTTTTTGGCGGAATCTTGGCCATTCGGGCAATGGTGTTTTCAACCATCTGCACCGACACTTTCTTGGGCCGACGACTCGCGGGTAATAATTTTACCGACGCGCCGACTTCGTCAATCACGTCGATCGCCTTGTCCGGCAGAAAGCGGTCGTTGATATATTTCCCGGCAAGCTCGGCGGCGGTTCGCAGCGATTCGTTGCTGTAGCGGACATCATGGTGAGCCTCGTAAAATCTCTTCAAGCCTTTAAGAATATGGTATGTTTCCTCAACCGTCGGCTCGTTGATATCGATCCGCTGAAAACGCCTTGCAAGAGCGCGGTCGCGGTCGAAGGCGGCTTTGTACTCGGCATGTGTCGTCGAGCCGATACAACGCAATTGCCCTTCCGCTAATGCCGGTTTCAGTATGTTCGAAGCATCCATCGAGCCGCCCGAAACCGCACCCGCCCCGACAATCGTATGGATCTCATCAATAAAAAGAATCGCGTTTTCCTGTTCTTTAAGTTCGTTGATAATCGCTTTAAACCGCTGTTCAAAATCGCCACGATAACGCGTACCGGCAAGTACGGCGCCCATGTCGAGCGCGAAAACCTTTGCTCCCTGCAAAACTTCCGGCACATCGCCTTCGCTGATTTTTAGCGCCAAACCCTCGGCCAAAGCGGTTTTGCCGACGCCCGGTTCGCCGACATACAGAGGATTATTTTTCTTGCGGCGGCAAAGAACCTGTATCGTGCGCTCGATCTCGGCCAAACGACCGACAATCGGGTCGATCTCGCCCGCAGCTGCTTTGGCGACAAGCTCGACACAAAAACTCTCAAGCGGCTTTTTTCTAGGTGCAATCGGCAGTGCGTCCGGATCGTCATCCAGTTCGAAATCCGGAAACGGGTCGCCCACATCGATCTTTGAGATGCCGTGCGAGATGTAATTCAAAATATCAAGCCGCGAGACGCGCTGCTGCAGTAGAAGGTAGACCGCATAAGACTGTTCGGCCTGATACATCGCCGCCAAAATATTCCCGCCGTCAATCGCCCCCTGCCCGCTTCCCTCGGCCTGAAGCTCGGCGTACGAGATCGTCGATTGAACAGTCAGAGTCCACTCCGGCAAAGCCCTAACATTCTCCGGCATGCGTTCGAGCTGCTTGTCAAAATACTCGACCAAGGCACGGGCCAACTCCTCGACCTGCGCCCCGCAGTTGAACAAAATCTCCCGCGCCGCCGCATCCTCGAGCAATGCAAACAGCAAATGCTCAAGCGTCACATACTCATGCCTATGCTTAACGGCCTCATCGACCGCGAAGCTTAGCGTTTCTTCTAATTCCCGAGTTAGCATGCGTTTAGCGACCCAGGCTCTGGTTATGAATGCATTCGGCAAGCCAGAGGTTAACCAGTGTCTCTGGTGAAATTCCCTCTTTCT
The DNA here is from genome assembly GCA_031430895.1 of Chloracidobacterium sp. Lineage (GTDB taxonomy): Bacteria > Acidobacteriota > Blastocatellia > Pyrinomonadales > Pyrinomonadaceae > OLB17. The sequence continues at coordinate 20,148 of JANPCJ010000045.1, forward strand.
TTGCAATCGAGCCGATTTTTGATGAGATCGAATTTTCTATCGCGAGATAGTGCACCGACGTGCCTGGGTCAACGTCGAAATAAACGTCGGTCAGATGGTCTGTGATTTCGGACAGATCGTGCGTATCCCAGTATTCACCAATGCCCTCGTAGGTAGTTTGTTTTGAAACTGAACTTCTTCTATTTCCGGCCATACATTTTTCTCTCCGGCTTGGACATATCGCGAGCGGAAAGCACGAGAGCGTCTTTTGCGGATTTACGGATAAAGTAGCATATCAAATATCGGCCGGCATCGGTTTGCCCAAGGGCCGCATAAACATCTTCGCCTTTTTTATTGCCTTTTTCAATAAATTGATACCGTGGTTGATTGTGAATTAGCTCTTCGACCTCATGAACCTTGACAGAATGTTTCCAGAGCAACTTCTGTTCAATTGCCGTAAGCCAGATTATATGCCGAATTCTCATGAGTTGATCACAGCTCCTGAGTTTACGATCTCGGAGATATGGAAGTTGAAATCGAGACCGCCATGGAGATAGAGTTCGGAAACGTCACGGAGAATATTTGCGGCAACGTCACGGGTCTCGCATAAGGCAAACATGGAAGGTCCGGAACCCGAGATGCCCGCTCCGACCGCACCCAACGCCAACGCCCGAGCCTTAACCTCGTCAAACTTCGGAATTAACTTTTTCCGAACCGGTTCAACGATCGTATCTTCCATCGAACGAGACATCAAACCGTAGTCGCGCTTTGCAAGAGCTGCAACGAAGGAGCCGAGATTGCTCCAATTTCGGACGGCTTCTTTCAGCGGTACATGCGTTGGCAGCATCGCACGCGCTTCGGAAGTTTTGATCTCGATCTGCGGATGAATGACGGTCGCGAAAAGTGGCGGGAAATCGAGCTGAACGATATCGAGCGGTTCGGTCGAGCGCACCAGTGTAAAGCCGCCAAAGATGCACGGCGCCAGATTGTCGGCGTGGCGTGAACCGGAGGCAAGTATTTCGCCGGCCATCGCCAGCTCAACGAGTTCAAGGCGGGAAAATCGATCGCCAAGCAATCTGTTTGCCGCGACAACCGCGCCGCAGGCACTAGCCGCGCTTGAGCCGATTCCGCTTCCCGGCTTTATGTATTTTGTGATCTCGACCTCGAAGCCAAAATC
>JANPCJ010000046.1:0-1732 GCA_031430895.1 Chloracidobacterium sp.
GTACTTCACGCGGCTGCGCTCAAGCCCAGACTCGCCCACCCACATCGAAAAGAAAATCCCCGTTTGACGATAATTACCATTCCTATCGCGACCCAGAAAAGAATACGCCCCTTGCGAATGACCGCGATTGTCACGCCGACGCCGACTGCAAGTCCGACGGTTTCGCCGACGAACTGAGCCCCGGCCTCGTCCACGCCGAGGACGAATGGGATGAGTTTGAATAAGATCGTTATGAGGCGGCTAACCGACTCAAGCAAAAATGAGTTCAAAATCGTAGCCGATGATCCGGCCAGGCGGCTGAGGATAAACCATGTCTCGGTGACGCCTAGCATGTGGTAAGCCACTTCGAGCAAAAGGATGGGTAAAAAGCGTGCGGGATGGCGGCGATAAAATCCGTATATTAAGTCTTCGAATCGCCGCACGTCTGCCCGGCCCCTTTCCAATAGCCTTTGCAAAAAACCTTTACGGTAAAGCCATTCGCACACGGCGCTTGCGGCGTGCCACTGACGTATCACCATCAGAAAGCTCAAACTCATCAATATGACAAGAACAACGACTAGCGCGTTAATCGCCGCCGCCAAACTCGCATCAACCGCGAAAACACGAAGCAAAACGACCGCACCCGCGATCAAGAAGATGGTCGTGATAAGGCTGTAAAAGAGGTTTTCCGTCGCAACGGAAGAAAATCCGGCGACCATGGGGATACGTTTGCGCACCGCGATGACCTTCGACGTGCCGCTGATCATAATGCCGATCGGTATCGTGCTGCTCAGGGCTTCGCCAATTATCACGGCGGGAATCGTGTCTTTCAGCCGGAGCGATAACGGCTCGTGAACCGAGAGTGTCCACGCGTATGCGCGCGTTAGTATGCGGAGAAAATAGATAAACACGATCACGGCGAACCCCGCGATACCGAATCTGATCACCCCATCGTAAATCTCTCTAAAACCGATCGCGTATATAAAATAACCAAATAGTCCGATACCAAAGAGCGTCAGTACGACCGCCGCGAGCTTTAGCCCGTTGAAGTTTTTTGAAAATGCCTGCTGGGGTTCAGTTATGGGATTCACCTGCGTTGCCTTTGCCTTGCGGCTTGTCTAAAATGGTATTTTATCGAAACCAAGAGGAAATGATGAATGATGAATGATGAATGATGAGCTTTTCTTTCGCTTCGTTCACAATTCTACTAACAGTATGAGCACTGCCGCAGGAACCGCTTTAGCAAACGCCGGGCTGACAATTTTATCCGAAGATGAAGAGATGTTTCGCGCTTCGGTGCGGGAATTTGCCGAAGGCGAGGTTCGCCCGAAGGTCGAGGCGATGGAGCATGCCGGAAAGCTTGACGGCGATCTGATCAAACAGTGCTTCGAGCTCGGCCTGATGGCCATCGAATCGCCGGAGGAATACGGCGGCGCCGGTTCTACCATTTTTAACGCGATACTTGCGATCGAGGAGTTGGCACGCGTCGATGCCAGCGTTTCGGTCTTCGTCGACGTTCACAACACGCTAGTGACTAATGCGTTTATGCGTTGGGCAAACGACGAGCAGAAAAAGAAATACATGCCGCAACTCGCCGAGAGCCGCGTCGGAGCGTACGCGCTTTCGGAAGCGGCCTCTGGTTCGGACGCGTTTGCGTTGAAAACGCGGGCGGTCGACATGGGCGATCATTTCGAATTGAACGGTCAAAAGCTCTGGATAACAAACGGTAATGAGGCGGAGATTTTTGTGCTGT
>JANPCJ010000047.1:0-6144 GCA_031430895.1 Chloracidobacterium sp.
GGCGGCTCGTTACCATCCGAATAATAAGAACCGACCTTTCCGGGTTTAGAAGAGTTAACCGTGATTTCGATATTGTCTGTAGAATGCGGGAAGAATTTTTTCTCCGTCGACCAGACAAGCGTACAGGGTTTCTTATAAACCCGCATTTCGATCAACGTATGACCGGGACGAATAAATCCTACCTCAGCGCGCATTGCGCTGTGATTAAACCCGAATACAGACAAGCCGTCGACCCAGAGCGTCGCCCGGCATTTGGAATGGTCGGGTTTTCTCCCGGTCCGTATATCACGGGACCTCTCAGGCCCGTCGCCATCTTGCCCTTGGTCTAATGTCCGTTTCCCGTGGTCGGTGTGTTGACCGGACAGTCCTAACGGCGATCCGAATATCGCTCCCGCCAATAACGACAACGAGCCCGTGCGCAAAAAAAGCCTCCGGCCTTCATCACACACGTTTGCATGGCCCTTATCTAATTCACGTTCCTGTTTTTGCATCATACCAACCCCCCTCTAATTTCCTGGCTGAAACTAATCTGCCGCCATATTGCTTCAAGCAAGACTTCTAAGTGTTCTGATCTAAACGTAGTAACCGACGGTTGGATCTATATCATAGAAGCTTGCCATGGGCAAACGGGCCGGAATTCGAGTCCCCGCTCTTCGTCTTTATAGCCGGGTGCAAGTAGCCGTATCGATCCAAAGGAAGTTACAATGCAACCGGTGTTTTTCTCATAAGAAGGGGTTATGGCGATCAATCCCCACCACCGCAGATACACTGGCACGGAAAAAATGCACCCCTGGTATCTATCGGTAGATCAGTCACTGGAGGATCGTCGCATGCCAAAACAAAAGGTTCGCGCGGTTCGAAACGAAGACCAAATCGAGCGAGATTAGCGATAGGCTTCTGCAGGACGTCGTAGACATGATGAAAATGATCATTCGTGTTCGATGGTATTGTTCGCACCATGATCTCGTATTGTTCTGGGCCCGGTAATGGTATTTCTACGGGTTCAAAGTCCCCATCAATTTTGATAATTAGGATTTCACGGGACTCGGATGCGATATCCGCCCCAAGGACACGGCCCACTCTACCCCGCCAATAGTCCCCACCATTCCTGGAAATGACAGCTTCACTTTCGCTCATTTGGTAGGTGTAGAAAAGCCCGTCGTGAACGCGAAGCCGCGCCGACAGGTGTCCGGATGCCATGAAGCTGTAAGGCAATTTCTGCCGATTATACCATTTCGCTAGGTTCGGCATATGACACAAATCTCGGGCGTCACCGGGTGAATTCCAAACAGCATGGTCGCGACGACAGAAGTACGTGCCGAGTTGTCCGACTTTGGTCGAATTGACGGTGATGATTATGTCCTTTGTGGAGTGGGGGAAATCGTGTTTTGACCACCAGACGAGGTTACAGCCGGGCTTCCTGTAGATTCTCATCTCAACAAGCGAATGCTCGGGTTCAATAAATCCGATTTCGGCCCATCCATCTCTGTCGCGAAATCCAAAGGTAGAAAGCCCATCCACCCATAAGGTCGCGCGGCGCATCTCGTCGGGAATGAACTCGCCTACTGCGTTCGGCTCTGGCACCACGGCTAATGAATCGTCTCCGTTCGCCTCTCTCCCATTTTGCAACGACTCCGTCGCGTTCTGATCTCCAACGGTTGTGTCCCGTTCCTGTGTGTTCGCATCCTCTTTAATTTCTGCTTCGTTTGTTGTCATGGCGTGTCTCCTTATCTAGTAGTTCGTATAACCCCCGATGGGCATAAAGCTGGCCCAATAGAATGGTGCGCGAAAACGCGTGTTTTCGCCTGTCAGCATTTCGACCTGCGACTTTTGGAGAGCGGCAGCTGTCGAAAGTTTTTCCCGCGCGCGTCTGGTATGAAAATCGATCATTAACTGGGCAGTAGCCTCCGAATCGACTGCCCATTGACTTGCGACGACTAGTGGAACGCCCATCGCCAAAAATGCGCGGCTCGCTCCGATCATGCCCTCGCCCTTATAAACTGGCCCTATGCCCGTCTCGCACGCCGAAAGTAAAACCAAACGCACATTTTTGACGGCATCAAGCGGTATTTCATCGAGCATCAGAGTGTCGGACGACAGGAGGAATTTTGAACGCCCGGGAAATTTTGTGTTAGGAACATAATGACCGGCAAAATGGACAACTGTGGACTGGGCTAATTGATCGATGATCCGCTGCTTACTAGCCTCACCACCCAGCAGGAGGCTCGCCGATGCGTAGAGGGCTTTTATTTGGGCGGCCTCGCGTGCCGCGCCGGGCAAGTCGGCGAGATCTGAATAGTCCGAGCGTGAAAACGTCGGGTTTCCGATGCTGATAAGCGATTCCACCGATGCGGCACCTTTCTGCGCGCCGATCTCAGTTTCCTTGATAAACACAGACGCGCTCGGCGAGTAAAGCAGCGGATATTCCTCGATAAGGTATTTGCTGGTGTCAGGTGAAATAAGCGAGGCAAACGGCAAGCGGAGCAAGCTCTTATCGGCGACAATGCAAATCGTCTTATCGGATTCGAGCGAACGTGTGAATGGAGAAATCAACAGCCTGTATAGATCTGCGGCATCAGTTCTGACATCTTTGCGGGCGGTCAGCATTTCCAGGTAACTGCGGATCTTACCGTCTAGCTCCTCCATGCCTATATCCTGCGCGACTGTAAAAACTTTTGACTTTGAAATATGCCAGGCAAGAATCCGGTCGTCGAGGACAGCGAAATAGATAATCTGGACGTCCGCCGGCATGCGCTCGCGAATCTCGGCCAGTGAATGAGGAGCCCCAACGCCCTCGGCGTCATTCCTGATCGAACTCAGCAGCGATCGAGCTCGCGAATTCTCAGAATAGTCAAAGGCCTGGTCTGACCGTCCTGGCTGAGAATACGCGTAGTCCGTCGCGATGTCATAAACACCCTGCTCATTATCGAAAAATGTATTGCGGTCTGCCTCCGCGGAAATGGCATGGCGGTTCTCCTCGAAAACTTCAAAAAGCCCGGGCATTTCGCGGTCGACGAGTTCGCTTTGTTTTTGTTCAATCAAGCACAGAACCTGCCCCTTATAAGCCTGATACCGGTCCAGTGAAGAATTTGTCTCTTTATAATTGCTAATGATCCAATTGTAATTCTGTGCGGCCGCGCCGCAGTCACCGGATCGTCGTTGTAGCGAGGCGGCAATTAGTCGCGACTGGGTGTTCATCCGTTCTTGCATAACGGGATCGTCAAGCAAATTAGCCATTTCAAAGCTTTTTTCGATCGCTTCGAAAGCCTGGGGATATCTGGCGGCATCGCCATGAATCACGGCAAGCTGCGTCTGAACAACGTAGCTCATCCATTTATCCTTGATTTGTTGGTTTGCCAGGTGAAAGGCCTCACGGCTAAAGGCGGCCGCGGCGGCATTGTAACCGAACCTGAAGCAGGCCTCGGTGCCCCAGAGCAGATTGCGGGCCCTTTGTCTCGCAGTTAGAAAATACGGGTCGGGCTGCGACAAAGTTAGTCGAACAGCGCCTAGGGCACGCGGACCGTCACCAATCAGCCAGTACTCGCGAGACATGTGGTTGTAAACCCTCAGTAGGTTGAAGGTGTCGCCGATTTTGCTGACTATCTCCAGAGACTTTTGAGCGTGAGCAAGTGCTTGCGAGTGTTCGCCGAGGAGCGAAAGGTTATTGACTAACCATATCTCCGTGAACCCTTCGAGCCAGCGGTGCCCGCGGGACCGCGAGAACTCGGACAACCGTCGCAACCGTTCGTTACTTTCCACGATTTTGTCTAGCTGGGTGAGACAATACGCCGCCTGGTGATCGGCAATCCCGGCCTCCCACATGCTGCCGGCGGAAGAAAACGCTGCTACGGCTACGTCAGACGCTACGAGAGCCTTGGTAAAATCGGCTTTCAGGATGAGCTCGTGAGCTTCGAGCAGACGTTCGTGTGCTTGGAAAAGGCGTTGACGCCGGGCACTGTCCGACTTGGCATAGAATTCTGCCAGCTCAGCAAAAAAAGGATCCCCGTTTTTCTGTTTTTCGAGTTCGCCCAGATAGGAAAAGGCTCGCAGGGCGTCGGCGGCATTAGGGACCGTCGTCTCGTCGCCCGAACTCACGGCCCTGGCCAGTTGTATTGACAGCATCACGCCTGTAACCAGTTCCTTCGTTTGGCTGGCAATCTTCCACGCGCGCTCATCATCACGCTTCGCGTGGGCGGCGAGAAAGTCCTTCAGAACAGCGGATTTGTCGATGGTCCGGGACGTCTCGTTTTTCAGCAAATCCAGATTTCGGCGGGCCTCGTCCGCCCATTGGGACGTTGCGTCGATCTCGAGGTATCTTTCCCACGCCTCACGTGTCTGCTGGGGCAGCGACATCTTTTGCAGGATTAAGGCTCGGTCGAAAAGAGCCGGCCGTAGTGTCGGCTCAATTTCAAGCGCGCGGTTCGTCGACTCAAGTCCGAGAGCAAGGTTTTGCATGACCTCGCCCGGATTCCCTTCAAAATCGGCGCGCTTCGCCTTCTCAAAATATGTCGCCCCGATATCACTATGGACTGCTGCGTTTTTCGGTGCGAGTCTGCTTGCCAGATTAAGCTCGGATAGTGCTTTGTCAAGATCCTGGGCGGCCAGGTAATACAATCCTAAGCCATGGTGGGCCCGAGTGTCCGTGGCGTTTTCGGTTGCGTCAAGCAGATAGCGCTCGGCCCGGGACCGGGCCCTTTCATCGGCAACCGGAGGGCCGCCGCGTGTCTCCACAAAGGGCGCATAATCAAGATTTGCGGATGTGCGCGACTCTGTTGTTCGCTGGCCGTGGTAAGCCAACTGCAGTTGTGCAAGGCCTTTATCGGCATCTGACTCGAAAATGGCAAAGCGCCAGACTCCGAAGCCGACTATTAATACCGCCACAGCAAGCGCGGCAAAACGCAGCCACTGGAACGATGGAAGGAGGAACCATCCGGCCGGGCTGCGTTTTGCCTCGTGTGGGATTGTTTTTTCGGCCGCGGCCGAAAATTTGCGTAAATCCCGAGTCAGCCTCAGTTCGCTCCGACGCTGGGGCGAGGCTAAAAAATGCCGGTCGAAACGCGTACGGTCTTGATCGTTGAGATCGCCGTCGAGATAGTTTTCTATTAGCTGGCTTTCCGCCAACCCCACCTCATCGGCAAACTGGTCGTCAGTCATCAAACGCGTTTCGATCCGGCCAAGCGAGACTTCGTCCTCCAGATAGCCCAGAAGATATTGGCGTAACACCGTTTCATGATTTAGTTCATTCATATCCGTTTCGCCTTGTCTCATGTACTATTGACAAAAAAGGCAAAAACCTTTCACATTTAATTTTCGGCGGCGCATTCGCGGACACAGTCAAGCAGTGTGAAACGCACCCGGCACGCCTTTATTTGCAGGGCGTTGAGGCTTATGCCGAGGCTGCTGGCAAGACTTTTACGCCGCTGAATCCGCGTCTTTTGCTCGCCGCGATAATATTCGACGATCATCTCGCGCGCATCCGCCGCGAGCCCCGCGAGACAATCTTCGAGACACTCGTATTCCGCATCACGATCATCGTCGCCATCGGCTTTAAGATCGACAAACCTCGCTTCCCTCACCTGTTTCAAATCGCGCAGCCACTCATGATAAATATTCTTCGCGACCGCCAGAAAATAAGCCGCCGGATCGCCGGCATGTATTTTATCTAATTCCGGAATCTTGGCCGCCACGCGGTCAAAGGTAAGGTCGGCGAGGTATTCGGGTTCATGGCACCCGCGCCCGACAAAAACACGGATCAAACGCGCGCGAATCCGCTCATACCTCTCGGCCGCCGCATCAGCTTCGGCGTCAAGCCAGCTAAGAAGCAGACTAAAATTCTCGTGCGTAAGTGTTCTCTCGTCAGCCATTGGAGGGAAAGGCACCGAAAACCAATCTAAATGTTTGTCTGATTGCCGCAATATTATCAGCGAATTCGCCCAAATGAGCAAACCGTCGGTCGTCGATTCCCTTTTCAGCCGCCGACGCTGGCAGCCCGCGTTGTCAATAGAAGGAACGTGTCGCGAGTTCACCTCTGCGCTCTCTGCGTCTTCCTCGGCGTTCTCTGCGTTGAAAATTTCTTTGAGTAGATTTTCAACGCAGAGGTCGCAGAGCAAGACGCAGAGAGCGCAGAGATTGTCGCTAGTTCCT
>JANPCJ010000048.1:0-23090 GCA_031430895.1 Chloracidobacterium sp.
TAAAATAGCTTGACAAGGCCGGGTGGGAGTCATACTGTTCAATTGATTGAATAGAAAGTTGATACAGAGCAACTTTCCCGGTTGTTTTGCTCTAAGACAAAACAGAGCCTTCAACGTAAATCACGAACGGTAAATTCCAACGAGGTTCGGTATGAAAAGTAACAGAATTATTTGGGGTTTGGTATCGATATTTGTTTTAGCAGCGATTGCCGTGACTTTCGGAACGCGCGACAGCAGTAGCCAACAAAAATCAAGCGAAAAAAAATCGGATAGCGAGATTGAAGCCGACTATAAGGCCGCATTCCCAGTTGTTGAATATGCAGCCGAAAGGAGTCTGGATACGTCTCGAAAAGCCAAGAGTCGAAAATACGATAGAATCGCTGTGCTTGATCCAACCATCGCCGATAATAGTCGCGACATGTCTACACTGGATTGGGAAGTGGGCCTCTCCCCGCTTCCGGTCGACAAGAGTCAGGTGATTGTCCTGGGCACTATAATTGAGGCCCGAGCACATCTATCGGATAATAAGGCGTCCGTATACTCAGAGTTTTCAATAGCGGTTGAGAAGATATTCAAGAACGAAGATGGCCAGGAAATTGGCACCGGCGATACGTTGATGGCCGAGCGACGAGGCGGAAGAGTGCGATTCCCGAACGGCTTTGAAACTTGGGTTTTTGTGGCGGGTCAAGGAATGCCTTCCTTGCAAAAGAAATACCTTTTCTTTTTGAGCCGTGATTTTCCAGATCTAGGTACCCAGAAATCTGACCTTCACATTCTAACTGCTTACAAATTGGAAGACGGACGCGTTGTTCCGATGGATAGTCCCGGAGGCGGCAAGCATTCAATCGCAAAGTATTACCAAAGTAAGAGTATTTCGACACTATTGGGAGATTTAGAGGTACGTCTGAGTAAAGCCGGTGATTCGACTAATCGAAAGGAGATCAGATGACCCGTCGTTCAATCGCTAACGTAAGCCTCATTGTAACTATTGCTTGTGCTATGGTCTTGCCGCCTGGTGGAATTTGGGCGTGGGATGTTTATCTTCGGAAAGCGCCATGAGGTGCGTCAGATATAAATGAAACTAGAGGCCTCGCGGTTTGCGGGGCCTTTTTTGCTGGAGCGCTGGACCGGCGGCTAATGCGCAAGGCCATCCCGCCCGCGAGAAGATTTACGTTAGTAATCGGCCGCCGCACAGGCGGAATGCTGTCGCGGATGCAGCTCGGCATGGCAGCCGCCGGGTGACTCGGCGGGTTGCCGTGCAGACTTGGCGGGTCGCCGTGGGACTCGGCGGGTTGCCGTGGGGAATCGGCGAGTTGCCGTGGAGACTTGGCGGGTTGTGGGGGAGACTTGGCGGGTGGTCGAGAAGACTTGGCGGGTTGTCGGGAGACTTGGCGGGTTGTCGGGGAAACTTGGCGGGTGGTCGAGAAGACTTGGCGGGTTGTCGGGGAGACTTGGCGGGTTGTTGGGAAGACTCGGCGGGGCGTTTGAAAAAAAAATATGAAAGGTTTTGGCGGTTTTTGTCAATAGATAGTAGGAGCGGGAATTTTGGAGCTCCAATTACGACAAACACCGGAGACGAAAACATGCCAGACAAAGAGCTTCCTAATACGGAAAACGGCTGGAACCTTTTTTTACAGAATATGTCGGCCAAGATAGTAAGTTTGCAGGCCATATTAAACCTTACCGCGGGTGAGGTTGCGACGCTTCAGAGCGACGCGGCGAATTATAACTACGTCATTACGGTCGCACAGCAAATTGCGGACTCAAAAACGGCGTTCACGGATTTTAAAGATGAGCTTTGTAACGGCGAGCCGAGTACGACGGCCATCACGCCGCCGGTTTTCGCGATCATCGGTACGCCGAACGTCGCCCGCCCCGGCATTATCAAGCGGACGCGCAATCTTGTGGCCCGGATAAAGACCTCCGACGGTTATACCACGACCATCGGCGAGGACCTCGACCTGTACACGAATGACCCGACAGTGCCGACCCAACCCGAAGACCTCGTCGCGGCGCTCGACGTCAAGGCACGGCCGCAGGGCAAGGTCGAGATCGCGTTTAGAAGGCAGGGCATGAACGCGATGAAGGTTGAATTCCAACGCAAGAATGACACCGCATGGTCGCTGGCGGGCATTTATTTCACGTCCCCCGGCTTCCATGACGAGCCGTCAGTACCACCCGGCGAACCCGAGTCACGCCAGTATCGCGGAATCCTCATTCAGGGAAACGATGAGGTCGGCAACTACTCGCCAAGCTATACCGTCGTCACGACGCCATAGTCCGGGATTCCAGGTTCAACTTCTCTGTAATCTCTGTGTCCGCCTCAGCGAACTCGGCGTTAAAGTTATGTTGAATAGTAAGCAAGAATGTCTTAACGCAGAGGACGCAGAGCAAGACGCGGAGTTCGCCGAGTTTGCGATTTTATGGAACTCGGACGCGAATGGCTCTTTCTATTAGATGAACGGAAGAAAAGCGTGTAAAAGCACAGTGGCAAACATTTTTCCACGGTGACCACGCCCGAAGTCTATTCATATTCTCCAAGTTAGCTCCTTGTGCCGCATCGTCAGCAAAAGCGATGCGGCTTTTTTGTGCTCTGTGACAGACTAAGTCGGAATAGCTGATAGCGTAAAGCTGATAGCTGATAATGAAGAAAACAGTCCGAAATTATCAGCTATCAGCTATCCGCTATCAGCTATTCCGAACGCATTAGCCCGGCTCGGCAATTCGTTTCTGTTTTTCGTCCGTCTGTGGCAAGTTATATAGTGTGCAAAAGATTATAACAGCCGCCGAGATGCGCGAGGTCGACCGGCTGACCACGGAAAAATACGGCATTCCGTCAATACTGCTGATGGAAAACGCCGCCCACGCCGCGGCACGTGTCATCACCGAAAAACTCGGCGGTTCGGTCAAGGGCAAATCGATCCTCATCCTCTGCGGCAAGGGCAATAACGGCGGTGACGGTGCGGCATTGGGCCGAATGATGCAGCTGAGCGGTGCGAACGTCGAGCTAGTGCTTTTCGGTAAATTGGAAGACTCTCGCGGCGACGCGAGAACCAATTTTATCGCTTCCCGTGAGATTGTAGGTGATTTTCAGGAGATTGAAAGTGCGGAGGCCTGGAGGGCATGGTGCGACGCTTCGAGCAAAACCTGGGATGTAACCGTCGATGCAATTTTCGGTACTGGGCTGAATCGACCCGTTACAGGTTGGCTCGGTCCTGTAATGAGAGAATTGCTACACGAAAACTCGGCTGCTCGCCAGTTTAACCAACGATTGTTGATATCAATCGATCTTCCCAGCGGCCTGATCGCTGACAATGCGCACTCGGCCGGTGAGGTATTCGAGTCTGAGGTAACTGTGACCTTTACGGCGCCAAAACCCGCTAATGTGCTTCCCAGCTCCTACAGCTTGGGTGGGGAGCTAATTGTTGCGGACATCGGATCGCCTTTTGAGTTGATTGACATTGTCGATTCCAGACTTTTCGTTGCGACGGCAAGGGATGCAGAGCTATGGCTGTTTAGATCAGATTTCACGTTTGATTCCTACAAAAACAAACGCGGCCACGCTCTGATTATCGCCGGATCGACCAATTACGTGGGCGCGGCGGTTTTATGTGGGAATGCGGCGATGCGTTCGGGGGTTGGACTGGTGACGATTGCGACGCCGCAATCATCGAAGGATTCGGTTGCGTCGAGGGTTTTGCCGGAGGTTATGGTTCGCGGTGTCGCGGAGACTGAGAATGGAGCTATTTCTGAATCGGCATTCGATGAACTGGACGAATTGCTCGAAAAGGCAGATTCGGTTGCGGTCGGCAGCGGACTGGCGCAGGATGAGAGCACAAAGATATTTGTTAACAAGGTAGTTGAAAACCGGCGTCAGCCGACCATCGTGGACGCGGACGCCCTCAATCTCCTCTCGCCATTCGCTGTCAGTAGAGCGCACAGTGTCAGTCGAGCGCACGGAAGTAAGGGCCAGATAACGGATGTCCCAAGCCAAAGGTTCCCACTCATCCTGACACCGCACGAGGGCGAGTTTATGCGGCTCATCGGAACGACTGACAAAGAAGCTATCAACGACCGCGTCGCCGCCGTTCGTGATTTCGCAACGAAGCACAATGTAATTCTCGTCTTGAAGGGCGAGCGTGTTTTGATCGGCGGGCCGGACGGCAAGGTTGTTGTAAATCCAACCGGAAATTCTGGTCTTGGCAAAGCCGGAAACGGCGACACTCTTACCGGAATTCTCGCTGGATTTATAGCCCAGGCCGTGCAGATGGATGTCGATATTTTTGAGACGGTTGTCGCGGCGGTATATGTCGCGGGCATGGCGGGCGATATCGCGGAAAAGAAGTATGGCAAGCGGGTGATGACGGCATCGGATGTGCGGGAGTGTTTGGCGGCGGCTTTTCATTTGCTGAAAAATGACGCGGCTATTTCGTAAAGCACGTCTTACGACAGACTGCCGAGTCTGTCGATCAAGTCGAGGGTTCTCTCAACTTGCGTGAGAACAGAGTTGATGAACAGGCTCGGCAGCCTGTTCTCCATGTGATGAACGGAACGGAAACCATAAGTAAGACACCGGAAGACACATTCGCGTTCGGCGAACGAATTGGCGATTCGCTCAGTGGCGGCGAGGTTATCTTGCTTTACGGCGGACTAGGCGCCGGTAAGACGTTATTGACCAAGGGCATTTTGAATTCGCTCGATTTCGACATAGACGAAGTTACAAGCCCCAGCTTCACCCTTGTAAATCTGTATAAGACGGCGAGTTTTGACGTTTATCATATTGATTTATGGCGGCTTGACGCGGTGGGCGATGCGGCGGCGGCAGTTGGTTTGGGTGAAATCCTCGAAGATGAAAATGCTGTAACAATAATAGAATGGGCTGATCGACTTGGCGGCGGTTCGTTTGCGCAGAGAGCGATTCACATAGAAATCGAGGGCGATGGCAACGAGCCGCGAAAGATCAAGATGGTAGAACAAGTCCCCATGCTTCAGGACTCGCAGCTTAGGTCTTGAAAGTTTTTCCCTAGATTTTAAGGCTTGCAGCTTAGGGAAAAAAAGTTTTTCGGTAAGCTGCAAGAGGTTTTCGCTGGATTCTAAGACTTATTTCTTGGGTTTTAAGAGTTGTTTTTCAGGTTCTGCTATTTCTCAAGTCGCGGTTCCTGAAAGATTTAACATCGATGTTCTTTTACATTTTAGCGGCGTTGATTATAATCTAGCCCGCCGCATATGAGTTACGCAGAAATGAAAGCTTCAAAAACAGCCCCGCGGGTTGAGCCTGAAACCGAGACAGTCGCCGAAGTTGACGGCAATCGGTTTTTTAATCGCGAGCTGAGTTGGCTTGAATTTAACCGCCATGTCCTCGACGAGGCGACAGACGACAACCTGCCCGTGCTTGAGCGTTTAAAGTTCCTTTCGATCTTCTCGACGAACCTCGATGAGTTTTTTATGATCCGCGTTTCGGGTTTGAAAGAGCAGATCGAGGAAAGCGTCGGCGAGCTTTCGCCGGATGGAATGACAGCGTCGGAGCAAATTCAGGAAATTTACACGCGGCTGCGGCCGATGCTTAAACGCCAGGTTTCGTACCTTCATGAAAATGTCTTTCCGGCGCTGCGAGCCGAGGGAATATCGGTCGAGCCCTATTCCGGGCTGCTTGCGAAAGAGAAAAAGCTGCTCGATAAATACTTTCGCAATAACCTCTTTCCGATACTCACGCCGCAGTCGGTCGACTCAAGCCACCCGTTTCCGTATATTTCCAATTTGAGCATCAACCTCGGCCTTTACATCGAGCCGAACCGCGCTTTTACACAGGCGAATCTCAAACATCTATTCAAGCAAAAGCGGTTTACGCGAATTAAACTGCCGCCGACCGTGTCGCGATTGATACCGATCGATGATAAGAAAGGCCGGTACGCGCTGCTTGAGGAAGTCGTCGCCGCCAATGTCCACGAGCTGTTTCCAAACATGAAAACGAGCGAGGCGTTTCTGTTTCGGGTCACGCGCGACGCGGATATTGAGCTTCGAGAAGACGAGGCGGGCGATCTTTTGCGCACACTGGAGCGCGAATTACAGCGCCGGCGCGACCGCTTTGCCGTCAGGCTTGAAGTTGCGGCCGCGATGCCCGAAAAGATGGTCAAGCTGCTTCAAACCGGCACGGATCTTAGCGATCAGGAAGTCGAACGGATCGAAGGCTTTGTCGATATTCCCGATCTGATGCAGCTTTACTCCCTAGATCGTCCAAAGCTGAAAGAAAAGCCCATCGCCGCGGTTGTGCCCGCGTGGATGCATAAGAAAGAGAACATTTTTGAGGTGATTAAGAAGCAGGACGTATTGCTTCATCACCCATACACGTCGTTTAGCATCGTCACCGATTTCATCGCGGACGCGGCCGAAGATGTAAATGTTCAGGCAATAAAAATTTGCCTTTATCGAACGGGCAAGGATTCGCCGATCGTGAATTCGCTGATGCGTGCCAGCCGTTTGGGCAAACAGGTGACGGCCCTCGTTGAATTAAAGGCACGCTTTGATGAGGAGAATAATATCGAATGGGCGCGGCGGCTGGAGAATGAGGGCGTTCACGTTGTTTACGGAATCAGTACACTGAAGACCCACTCGAAAGTGCTGCTTGTCGTGCGTCGCGAAAAGGACAAACTTGTTCGGTATGTTCATCTCGCGACCGGTAACTACAATCCGATCACGGCCCGTATCTATACCGATCTCGGCCTGTTGACCGCCGACGAAGAGATTGGCGAAGACGCGAGCAGCCTTTTCAACTTCCTGACCGGGTATTCGCAGCATGACAAATACAAACGCCTCATCGTCGCTCCGCTAAACTTGCGCGAGCGGTTGATCGCCCTAATTCGTCGTGAGAAAAAGAACAAACTGGCCGGAAAGGAAGCACGGATTATCATCAAAGCCAACAGCATTACGGACGGTGAACTGATCGAAGAGCTTTATCAGGCATCTCAAAGCGGTGTTGAGATCGACATGATCGTCCGTGGCATATGCGCCCTGCGTCCCGGCGTGAAAGGGATGTCGGAGAATATCCGGGTCCGCTCGAACATCGGCCGTTTTCTTGAGCACAGTCGGATATTCTATTTTGCAAATGGCGGCGGGGAAAGCGAAGAAGTTTACATCGGAAGCGCCGACCTCATGCACCGCAGCTTTGACCGGCGGGTCGAGGTGGTGACGCCGATACTCGATGCCGAGATCAAAACCTATCTGAAAGAGACCATTCTTACTTCTTGCCTGAAAGATGAAGTTAACGCACACGTATTGAGATCAGATGGGAGTTATCACAAGCTCGCTGTCCGGAGCAAAGGTGGGTTCGACTCGCAGGCGCATTTTGTTGGATTGGCAACGCCCAATTAGCGCTTGTAGGAACTGCTTTTGCACAAGCCCGCGCGTAAGCAAGGTCGATACATGCGGGCTTGAGCGTATCGCCCTTGCTTGCGCGCGGGCTTGTGCACCGCATTCTAGGCGGCCGTTTTCTTGGCAAAGCGTGATTCCGTCACTTCACCGACAAGCTTGCCGTATTTGAGCGTCAGTCGTGGATAGCCGCGTGTTTCGGCTTCTAAATTCTCGGCTCCAAGCAGTTTTTCGGTGGCCAGAATGTCTTCCATCGGCCCTTCGATCTCCATATAATACCCGAACGGCAGCTCGTCTAAGACAACTTCTACATTGCCAATGTGCCATGCTTTTCGGTGTTTTTCATATATTACGGAGAGCTTGTAACCCAGCTTTTCGATAATGCTTTCGGTTGCATTAACATCGGAAACCTCGGTTTCAAATTCTATCTGGTGTTTGAAATCATCAGCGGTTTCGACCTTTTCCTTGTAAGTTAGAATCGTGCGAGTCTCAGTTTTGCGCAACCGCAGAACCGAGTTGCTGACATCAAGAAGGCCGCCGCGATGGAGGTAATTCTCTTCGAAAGTCTCGTATGAGAAAGCCGCGCCGAGATCACCCAATTTTGCCGTCAGCTCGACTAGCCGCTTTTTGTCGATGAGATACTTTTTTTCAATTTCGATTGCCATTAAATTTTGGGATTCGATCCTCGGCGGCTCGAATTTTAAGTTTAGATAATAAAAGAGTGCGGGGCAAATTGACCATACTGAGCCCAGCTATTGCTTGACTTAAAAGGCTTCGTAGCGGATACTTGAAAAAAAGGTCAGGTTTTCTGATCGCTTTGAATCTGAAATTTTGAAAATGATAGTAATTGAGGAATATTTATGCCATATCCAGAAATGATGATCCACGGTATGCGTGCCGAACTCGCGAATCTTGGAATAGAAGAAGCAAAGACGACCGAAGCCGTCGATGAGGCCGTCAAAAACACGGACGGAACATTGATGGTCGTTGTCAATTCGGTTTGCGGATGCGCGGCCGGCGGCGTACGGCCCGGTATCGCCATGGCCCTGCAAAATTCCGAGAGCAAGCCGGAACGCTCGATCACCGTGTTCGCTGGTGCCGACATCGACGCAACCGAGACCGCACGAGAGTATTTTACGGGCCATATGCCGTCGTCTCCGTCGATCGGATTTTTGAAGAACGGCGAGCTTGTGCAGCTATTCGAGCGCCGCGACCTCGAAGGCCGCCCGCCCGCAGTGATAGCTCAAACCCTGATTGATGCGTTTAACACGCATTGTACGAAGACAGAAGCCGCAAATAACTAATAATTTAGATTTAGGTGGAGCGAAAGAGGTTGTCAGAAAGTTCAGCTTTCGGGCAGCCTTTTTCGTTGCAGGAGAAGAGCGTGGGCAAGGCCGCATAAGCGCCAACTTAAGGCTGTAAAATGTTCACTCTAAATAACTTCCTGTCCCTGAAGGGACACATTTAATAGCGTCGGGTGAAACCCGACGACGAGCAAATCCGACGAATACTCTCCCTGTAAGGGAGAAATGGCCGAAAAAGACGGCCATTCGTCCCTTACAGGGACGGATAGGCTGTCTGTTTTACAATCGTCGGGATGCTCCCGACGCTATTAAATTGGTCCCTTTCAGGGACTTTAACGCCTTTTTTTCGCATAAATTTACAGCCTGAAGTTGGCGCCTATGGGGTTAGCCCGCCTGCCTGACTGTCAGGTGGTTTCTTGAATTCTCTTTACTGACCTTGAATGGTGATTAACTTGATGAGAAGAATCACGAAGTCAGCATCTGACGGTCGGGAAGGCGAGCTTGGCCCCGCCTTTTTTGTCCGCTGATATTCGCAGTTGCTTCTGGACGTTAAAAGTCGTTAAAATAGCAACAGTTGCCGAAGCTAAAAAGGTCACGAAATGTCGATAAGTCAAAGACAACACATCCGTTTCTCGCTCGACATTCCCGCGATCATTTATACGAAATTTGCCGAGAAACAGGAGACACGGCTCGAGCAGATCAGCATCGGCGGATGTTTTACCGGTTGGGAAGAGAACATTTACGTAGGCGACGAATTTCGGATGGAAATTGAGCTGCCGAATAAGAATTACCTGCCGCTTCATTGCAAGGCTCTGTATCGTTTTGACCACACCGGCATCGGAGTTCGGTTCATCGACATCTGCGAGTTTGAGCAGGAATTGATTTCAAAGATCATCGCCCACAAACTTGAAACCGAGGGCGTGCCGCTCCAGATCGATCCATTTACGCTGCCTCCGACTTTTGTTGGCGACGACCCGTCTCCGCGAATCATGGACATTCGCCAGAAACGAGACGCGATGTTGGAGAAGATAATGACTTGGGATGATGCATTTTAGAGGTAATGGCTATCACGTTTGATAAGCTAAAACAGAAGATTTTGGATGGAAAATCTGATGCGAACATTAGTTTTGAAGATTTACGCAGTCTGTTGCTTAGTTTGGGTTTCGTTGAGCGAATTAAGGGAAGCCATCACACTTACAGAAAGCGTGGCGTGACCGAAAAACCAAATTTGCAACGCGAGGGTAGCAACGCGAAGTCGTATCAAGTGAGACAAGTTAAATTAATATTGAGAAAGTACAAGCTATGAAGAACGGCCAGATGCCCAAATACGAAATTATAATTTATTGGGACAGTAGCGACAAGATCTTTGTTGCCGAGGTTCCCGATCTCCCAGGGTGTATGGCACACGGTAAAACTCAAATTGACGCCGTCACAAGCATCAGCGAAGCGGTGGATTTATGGCTGGAAACTGCGAAAGAGTTTGGAGACACGATTCCGGTACCACGGCGTCGCCAATTGGCTGCCTGACCCCACGCCTATTTCGAGCCAGGTTTTCGCGTCAAATAGTTGGCATATATTAGAATAACTCATCCATCGCCTGCTCCAGATTCTTTATCCCGACAACCCGAATTCCGAGCAGCTTTTCCAAACCCTTCCTATTCGATTCCGGCAAAATTAACTTCTTAAACCCGAGTGTTTGGGCCTCGCGGGCCCGTGCCTGGGCTTGCAAAACGCCGCGGACTTCGCCGGTCAGGCCGACCTCGCCGAAGACGGCGGTTTCGGGTGGAACTTGTAGATTGCGAAAGCTGGAGGCGATGGCGGCAACGACGCCGAGATCGGCTGCGGGTTCGTCGATTTCCATTCCGCCCGCGACGTTGACGAAAACGTCATCGCCGGCGAGTTGGAAGCCGACACGTTTTTCGAGGACCGCGATTAGCAACGAAGTGCGGTTGTGGTCAAAACCCTGCGTCATACGGCGGCCCGAGCCGAATTTCGTGCCGCTTACGAGAGCCTGAATCTCGACGAGCATCGGTCGTGTGCCTTCCATGCAGACGGTGACGACCGAGCCGGTTGCGTTTTCGGGCCTCTCCTGCAAGAAAAGCTCCGACGGGTTGCCGACCGGAATGAGGCCTGCGTTTGTCATCTCGAAAACACCGATCTCGTTTGCCGCGCCAAAACGGTTCTTGGTCGCTCGGATAATGCGGTGATTGTGATGCCGGTCGCCTTCGAAATAGAGGACGGTATCGACGATATGTTCGAGCGTTTTCGGCCCCGCAATCGATCCTTCTTTTGTAACGTGGCCTGTTAGGAATACGGGCGTTGACGTTTGTTTGGCAAACATCATAAACTGCGACGCAACCTCGCGCACCTGTGAAACGCTGCCCGGAGCCGACTCGATCTGATCGCTGAAAACGGTTTGGATCGAATCTACGATCACAAAATCTGGTCGCAATTTATCGGACTCGGCGAGAATCGCCTGTAGATTTGTCTCGGGAAGCAAAAAAAGATTGGCCGCCTCGACGCCGAGCCGTTCACCACGCATTTTTATCTGCCGTTCCGATTCCTCGCCTGAAACGTAGAGTACTTTTGTGCCGTTCCGCCCCAGCTTATCGGCCATCTGCATGACAATCGTGGATTTTCCTATTCCCGGCGCGCCGCCGATCAAAACCAGCGAACCGGCCACAATTCCGCCGCCAAGGACGCGGTCGAGCTCGTCAATTCCCGATGCCGTGCGTGCGTCGTCCTGCGACTCGATCGCGTCGTAGGCGACCGGAGACGACTGGCGATATTGCAGAACAGACTTGCCGGAACCTGCCGCTTGCTGCGTAACTCGAAATCGTTCCTCGACCAGCGTATTCCACTCGCTGCAGTCCGGGCACTGGCCGAGCCATTTGCGCGACTGCGAGCCGCAATTCTGACAGACGAAGATTGTTGCGGGTTGTTTTGCCATTTCCTCTCGAAAAGACAGAATACAATAGTCGGAGGTAAAAGTGACGCACTTTCGACGTATCTTTTGATTTGTGCTGCAAATCTTCCTGTAACGGCTAAAGCCGTCACTCTTACTTTTGCGTTATCGCGATGACTTTTTCCGTGTTAAGATTCTTTTACGATGAAGTGGGATATTCTCATTCTTAGGATCGCGTCGGTCGGAATGCTGATCCTTTTAGCCTATTTGTTGAATCCGTTTGAGCGGACGCAGCGGTTTGGGCTTGGAAATATTGACGACGACAATGTGAGGCGCTATCTCTCGGCTGCGCTTGGCGGTTTAGTCGGGTTACTGATAATCGGATTTGAGCTGCGTGTTCGGCGTTCATCTTTGAAAACGCTAATTGGGGCCGCGGTCGGCTCAATACTAGGGATCGCCGGGGCGTTTTTGATCGGGGTTTTGATTTATAAACAAAAGGAAGCGGCGGTGTCGGCGGAGATGCAGACGTTTTTAACGATCGCGCTTGCGTTTTTTATGGGTTACGTAGGGCTGATGGTTGGCGCGGCAAAGGGCGACTATCTTGACCTCTCTGCCCTCGGAGGGATTTTTAGCGACAAGAATCTCAAACGCGATTACAAGATTCTCGATACGTCCGTTATTATCGATGGTCGCATAGCCGATGTAGCCGAAACCGGATTTTTGGGCGGCTCCCTGATAATTCCAAATTTTATTCTCGCCGAGTTACAGCAGGTCGCTGATTCTCCCGATTCCTCAAAACGCCAACGCGGGCGCCGCGGTCTGGATATGCTCCAGCGTTTGCGGAACAATAGTAAGCTCGATATTCAAATAGTCGAAACCGATTTCCCGGCGGTAAAAGAGGTTGATCTTAAACTGATCGAGCTCGGAATGCAGCTTGACGCGGTAATCGTCACAAATGATTTTAATCTCAATAAAGTCTCTCAGCTTCGCGGCGTCGCGGTGCTCAATATAAACGAGCTTGCCAACGCTTTGAAACCGGTCGTTCTGCCGGGCGAGGCGATGCGTGTTTTTATCCTCAAGGAAGGAAAGGAATATAACCAGGGTGTCGCCTATCTCGATGACGGAACGATGGTTGTCGTCGATAATGCCCGCCGGTTGATTGGAAAAACCGCTGATATCGCAGTAACGAGCGTTTTGCAGACGACAGCCGGGAAGATGATCTTTGGGCGGCTGTGGGAAGAAAAAGAAGAAGCCAACGGCGGTTCGGAGAGCTCGTTTGGGATACACGATTCGCGGTCGCTCGGTTTTAGAAAGGCAACACGAGAATTGCGTCAGACGACGATTATCGAAGAAATCGAGTGACCGTTTAACTCAAAACGCTTAAACTCCGAACCCTATGAATACGGCTATCATCGTCGCTGCCGGGAGCGGGCAAAGATTTGCGGGTGACCAGCCAAAACAGTTCGTCGAGCTTCTCGGCAAACCCTTAATACTTCATACGTTAGGAAAATTTGAAGCGGCTTCGGTAATTGACGAGATTATCCTCGTTTTGTCGCAGGCAGGTCGGGACGAGTTTGAAGCGATCGGAGCACAATTTGAAATCTCCAAGCTAAAATCTATAGTCATCGGTGGCCTGACGCGAGCCGAGTCGGTGCGAAACGGCCTTAGCGGGATTAACGCCGCGACCGCAAATCTCGTAGCGATTCACGATGGGGCACGACCGCTGGTGTCGACTGAAGAGATTACACGAACGGTTGAAAAGGCAGCAGAAACCGGTGCCGCATGTTTGGTTGCGAGCGTGACCGACACCATTAAACAGATTGACGGCAAACATATTTCGGGCACCTTGGACCGAACGAGTTTACGGCGAGCTTTGACACCGCAGGTGTTTCGTTTTGAATTGCTAATCAAGGCGTTTGACGGGATCGAATTGAGCGAATCGATTACCGACGAATGTAGCCTGGTCGAACGACTCGGCCATCCAATTGTTTTTGTTGAGGGCAGCCCGAGAAATATCAAAATCACCCATTCAACTGATTTATTGGTTGCCGCGGCCTTATTGGGAATGGAAAGGTCGATTGAGGACAAAGTCGGAATAACTGATAGCTGATAGCGTATAGCTGAAAGCCAGGAAAATGCCTCCGAAATTATCAGCTATACGCTATCAGCTATCAGTTATTCCGAAAATTTCACGGCATGGATATGTTTAGAATCGGTTTCGGAACGGATATTCACAGATTGGTTTCTGGACGGCCGCTGATAATCGGCGGTGTTCGCGTCGAATCCGATCTTGGGGCCGACGGCCATTCGGATGCGGACGTTCTGATGCATGCGGCCGCCGACGCCGTTCTCGGTGCGTTGGCTCTTGGCGACCTCGGTGCCCATTTTCCAAATGACGAGGAACGGTGGCGTAGCGCCGAGAGTTCGCAATTTCTGCGATACGCCATCGGATTGATTAAGGCTAAGGGTTATTCGGTTGTTAACATCGACGCGGTCGTCGATCTTGAAAAACCAAAACTCAGAACGCATATTGATGGCATGCGTGCAAATCTGGCTGATGCCGTAGAGATTGGAATCGACGGGGTCAGCGTTAAGGCAAAGACCGGCGAAGGCGTTGACGCGGTCGGGGAGCGGCGGGCGGTAAGAGCTCAGGCCATTGTATTGATCGCGAGGGCCGTAACATAGACTTAACGACCGACATTGTGCGAAACTGAAATAGCACTTTTCATTCAAAAGCATGCGCCCACAGGAAATTATCGCAATAAAACGCGACGGCAAAGCGTTGTCTGATGTCGAGATAAGCTCGTTTATCGATGGCGTTGTCGATGGGTCATGGGCCGATTATCAGATAAGCGCTCTTGTCATGGCGATTTTTATTCGCGGGTTGAACCGGCGGGAGCAATACTCGATCACGAGCGCAATGCTTCATTCGGGCACGATAATGGACTTTTCCGATATCGACGCTCCGAAAGGCGATAAGCATTCGACCGGCGGGGTCGGCGACAAAACCTCGCTCATAATCGCCCCGTTGGCGGCGGCCTGCGGCATCGCCGTGCCGATGATCTCGGGCCGCGGCCTCGGTCACACCGGCGGGACGCTCGACAAGCTCGAAGCTATTCCGGGCTTCGATGTAGACCTCTCGTTTCCAAAATTTAAGAAGGTATTGAGAGCGTGCGGCTACGCCCTTGGCGGCCAAACGAGGCAAATCGCGCCGGCGGACAAGAAGATTTACGCTCTGCGCGACGCTACGGCGACCGTTCCCTACATTCCAATGATCGTCGCTTCGATAATGTCAAAGAAGCTGGCTGAGGGGCTGGATGCTTTGGTTTTGGACGTAAAGACTGGCTCCGGCGCGTTTATTCAAAAATACGCCGATTCGCTAAAGCTGGCGAAGGCTTTATGCGAAACGGGCAAATCGTTCAGCGTCAATACCCAGGCGATGGTCACGGATATGAGCCAGCCGCTTGGAAAATATGTCGGCAATGCTCTCGAGGTTTACGAATGCCTAAAAATCCTGAGAGGCGAGGCGGACGACGTGATGGGGCCGACGCTCGAGCTTTCGGTCGAACTGACGGCGAATATGCTTGTCCAATGCAGGCTGGCCGGGTCGCTTCAGACGGCGAGATTGATGATAAAACGCGTCCTGGATTCGGGAGCGGCACTGGAACGGTTTCGGCAGAATGTGGAGCTGCAAGGCGGCGATCCCAAAGTTTGTGATAAGCCGGAAATGTTGCTCACAAAGGGGTTAAAGGAAGGAGTTGTGACGGCGGAAACCAGCGGTTACGTGGCCGAGATTGATACGCTCGCGGTGGGCGGGGCCGTATGTGACATCGGCGGCGGTCGAATCAAGGCTGAGGACGGAGTCGACCACGCCGTCGGATTCGCATGTCTGAAAAAGATTGGCGACCGAGTGCAAAAGAATGAAGAGCTCGGAATCGTATACTGCCGCCGCAAAAATGAGGCCGAAATGATTAGTCAAAAAATGCAGGGCGCGTATAAAATATCGAAGGAAATTCCGAGGACAACCAAACTGATAAGAGCCGTGGTCTAACTGTTTGGAGTTCGTTTTGAGTCCCACCTTCAGGCGGCTGCCAGCCAAGCAGGGCACCGCTAGCGAAAGGCGCGAAACACCTAAATGAAACATCGAAAATCTTTGTGGATAGCAGTTCTCTTCGCCGCGAGTATTTTTGCGTCGTCGTGTACCGAGCGGGCCGTGGCAAAACGCGAAGGATGCGAGATCAGGGTCGGCATCGTCTTTGACATCGGCGGCAAAAACGACCGCTCGTTCAATGCGGCGGCGTGGGAAGGCGTAAAGCGGGCACAGGCCGATCTCAACATCTGTCTCTATGACGTCGAGCCGGGCAACCCTACCTCGATTGAGCCGGCGATGCGTGCCTTTGCCGAGAAAAATTTCGATATGATTATCGGCGTCGGCTTTGCCCAGGGCCCGATCATGCAGAAGGTGGCCCTGGATTATCCAAACAATAAATTCGCGATCGTTGACGGTGTTATCTTCGAAGCCGATGGCAAAACACCATTGAAAAACGTAGCGTCGCTCGTTTTTAGAGAGCACGAAGGCTCGTATCTTGTCGGAATGATCGCGGCATCGAAATCCAAATCCGGCGTGCTTGGTTTTCTTGGCGGCATGGACATACCGCTTATTCACAGATTCGCAAAGGGTTATGAAGAAGGCGCCCATGCGGTCAATCCGAACGCTCGGATTGTCGTCAATTATGTTGGCGTGACCGACGGAGCGTGGAACAATCCGGGCAAAGGGAAAGAACTTTCACTCGCCCAAATCGAAAAAGGTGCGGATGTGATATTCACGGCGGCAGGCAATTCGGGTCTCGGCGCTTTCGACGCGGTCGAGCAATACGGCAAGAACGCGCAGGGCGAGGCCAACAAATTCGTCATCGGCGTCGATTCAAACCAGAATGGCGTCAAACCGGGTTTTGTTTTGACCTCGATGGTCAAGAAGGTTGATAATGCCGTTTACGACGTCGTTAAAGAAATCCTGAACGGCCGTTTCGAAGGCGGCTTTCACGTCTTCGGCCTCGACAAAGACGGGGTTGCGTATGCGTTAGATGACAACAACAGAGACCTGATCCCGGCGGATGTGATCCAGAAAGTCGAAGAGGCCAGGACAAAGATCGGCACCGGCGAAATCAAGGTAACCGACGCTATGGCGAAATAGCTCTTGTTTTTGATATAGTTCTCTTGTTCCTAGGGCAGACCATTCAACACCGGAGCAACAGCCGTGGCGGAAATTCTCGAAAGTACCAAATCAATATCGGTGATCGGAAAGTCGTGGGTCATCGATTTGCCTGACGACTTTACTGCGGAAAATAACTTGGCGAAAGATACTAAAGTCTTACTGACTTTCAAGGAAAACGACAAGGTAGAGGCAGAAGTGCTGCCGCCGTTATCTGAAAAACTCAAGAAAATCTCAGAAAGAATTTTAAGAAAAAGAAAAAACCTGTTTGAGGAGATGAGGCGCGTTGGCGATTGACGAAACCCTTTACGTTTCTGTCGAAGAAGCTATCTCACTCCACATTCTTCTAATGCGCGAATGGGAAGAACGTCATTTCGGCGTGGACAATAGAGATTTGCTGGACTCCGCTTTGAACAGGCCGAGACAGGCAAAAAACTTTGTGAATGCCGATGTTCATCGCCAAGCCGCAACGCTTTGTTTTGGCCTTATCAAAAACCATCCCTGGATCGGCGGAAATAAAAGAACCGCGACGTTTTTGATGGAAGCTTTCCTGGAAATAAACGATCTAAAGTTGACCGCAGCAGACGAAGAAGTTTATGAAATGGCTTTAAAAGTGGAATCGAATTCATGGAAGGTGGATGAGATCGAGAACTGGCTCAGAAGCAAAGTTGAGAAATTGAATGCTCGAACTTAAAAACATCACAAAAACATTCGGCAACGTAGTAGCTAACGACGACGTTTCAATCAAGGTTGAAAAAGGCACGATCCATGCTATCGTTGGCGAGAACGGTGCCGGTAAATCGACGATCATGCGTATAGCTTACGGCTTTTACAAAGCTGATAGCGGCGAGATATTTGTCGATGGCAAAGCTTCCGCGATCAGGAATCCGCATGATGCGATAGCGAATGGCATTGGGATGGTGCACCAGCATTTTATGCTGGTCGATACGATGACGGTGGCTGAGAATATTATCCTCGGTGCCGAAACCGGGTCGGCGGCTAATCTCGATCTCGAAAAAGCGAACAAAGACATCCTCGCGCTGTCGAACGAACTCCGTCTTGGCGTCAATCCAAAAGCTTACATCGAAGATTTGTCGGTCGGTCAGCAGCAGCGTGTTGAGCTGCTAAAGGCGCTTTACCGCAACGCTGAGTTGCTCATACTGGATGAGCCAACCGCCGTGCTTTCGCCGCAGGAAGTCGAGGAGTTTTTTGGTATTCTTCGCCGGATGAAAGAGCAGGGCAAGACGATCATCATCATCACCCATAAGCTCGAAGAGGTTCTTGCGATCTCGGACGAGGTCACCGTAATGCGAGATGGCAAATCGGTTGGCAACGTGAAAACCGCCGAGACAACGGCGAAGGACCTGGCTCGCATGATCGTCGGTCGCGATGTGTTGCTGCGGGTTGATAAGACAGACGCCAAGCCAAGCCAGACGGTTCTTGAGGTTAAGAATCTAAACGTAAGCGGAAAGAACGGTCCCGCGGTAAAGGATGTTTCGTTTACCGTTCGAGCGGGCGAGATCGTCGGTATCGCCGGTATCGAGGGCAATGGACAGACCGAGTTGATCGAGGCGCTTTCGGGCCTTTCGAGAGCTACCGGCGGAACGGTTGCGTTTAATGGAAAGGACGTAACAAACTGTTCAGCGCGCGAGCTGAAAGAACTTGGCGTTGCTCACATTCCCGAGGACCGTCACAAACGCGGCCTTTTGCTTCATTCCGATCTGGCGGAAAACTCGATACTCGGTGTTCATTACCGAGCGCCCGTTGCGGCAGCCGCTGGATTTATGAATAATGCGGCGATCGGAAAACGCGTCGGCGAGATAATCGAAAATTTTGACGTTCGCCCGCCCGATCCAACGCTTGCGGCAAAATCGCTGTCGGGCGGCAACCAGCAAAAACTGATTATCGGAAGGGAATTCGGGTTGAAGCCAAAACTTCTTCTTGTCTCGCAACCGACTCGCGGCGTTGATATCGGTGCAATTGAGTTTATTCACCGTAAATTAATCGAACTTCGGGACGCAGGTTCTGCCGTGCTGCTAGTTTCCGCCGAACTTGAGGAAGTCACGGCGCTTGCCGACCGACTGTTGGTCGTACGCGAAGGCAAGATCGTCGGTGAGGTCGATCCTAAGGTATCTTCGGTCGAGGAGATTGGGCTGATGATGACCGGAAGCGGGTAAGAAATATGGCTGGTGAATTAAACTTTACAGGCATCGCCCCGCAATTCGTTGTTCCGGATGTCGTCCGGGCCGCCGAGTTTTATCGCGACAAGCTTGGTTTTGAAATCCTCGGTTATTTTCACGATCCGCCGGTTTTTGCCATGGTAAAGCGCGGCATGGCGGAGATACACCTGGGCAAGGCGGATGGCGATCAGGTCAAATTAAACGAATCTGTAAGAAAGGGCCTGGGAACTGACGCGTACATTTTTGTCTCGGACATAAACGCGCTGCATCGGGAATTTTTAGATCGAGGTGTGGAAATTGTCGAGGGGCCAATCCGGCGGATTTATGATTGTGTTGAGATGACAATTCGTGATTCCAATGGATTTCAGCTCGTCTTTGGAGAGTAGAAGAGGTTTAGCCACAAATGCCCGTTGGAATCAACTTCATAACATCACGAATAAGAATTAGTAATCTCTTATTCGTGCATTCGTGGCTTAAAAGTTTTTGGGGCCGAAGATCTGTTTCATTGCTGTTACCGCTCGTTCCAGATTTTCCATTGAGGTCGCATAGGAAATACGCAGGAATCCATCGGCGCCGAAGCCCTCGCCGTCTGTCACGACAATGTGGGCTTCTTTGAGCAATAGATCGGCAATTTCCGCCGAGGTTGTGAACCTGTCTCCGAGTATTTCCCGCACATCGACGAACGCGTAAAAAGCGCCTTCGGGCATTGAAACTTTGAGACCATCGATAGCATTTAGAGCGGGAATGAGCCAATTTTTCCGGTGTTCATATTCGGCCGTCATAGCGTGAACGGCTGAAAGCGTCGCCTCGGAATTTTGCATCGCTTTGGCGCAGGCATATTGGACAAACGAGGTCGGATGCGTCGCCGAATGGCTTTGCAGTTTGACCATCGCACACGTCCATTCCGGATTTGCTATCGTATAGCCGATTCGCCATCCGGTCATCGCATACGTTTTTGAAAAGCTGCCCGCCACGCATACATATTCCCGCAGATCGGCGGGGAGAGAAGCGGAGGAAAAAGGTTCAGCGGGTGGATAGGCAAAAAATAGATAGCATTCGTCCGTCAAGACGTAAACGCCGCGCTCGGCGCATACCTCCACAATTCGCCGCAGCCCTTCGGCCGGTATCACGCGGCCGGTCGGGTTGTTTGGCGAATTGACGATGAGCAGTTTTGTCTTGTCGGTTATAGATTGCGCGACCTGATCCGCCGTCAGGACGAAATCCGTTTCGCCGGTCTCGATAAAGACACTGTTTGCCCGGCAAAATGTCGAGATCGCCGGAAATGTGACCCAATACGGCTTTGGAATCAGAACGTCATCTCCAGGATTGAGCAGCGTGCACGCCGCATTAAATAGCGCCTGCTTTCCGCCGCACGTCGCCGCGATCTCCGTTGCGCTTAGCTCGGCCGCGAATCGATTGGCATAAAAATCAACTATTGAAGAGCGAAATTCGGCAAGCCCGGCGGTGGCCGTATATTTGGTCAACCCTTTCTTCAGGCCGTCCCATGCGTATTGCTTGATAAAATCCGGCGTGTCAAAATCAGGTTCTCCCACCGACAGATCGATGACATCCATGCCTTTTGCACGCATGTCCGTCGCCGCCTGCCCGGCGATCAGCGTAGACGATCCCTTCATATGTGCCACGCGATCGGAAACGGGAAATGGATTTGTCATAAAAAGAGATTCTAACGCAGAGATCGCGTAAAACGCAGAGGGAAATGGAAAAAGTTGAACGATTAAATCCCTGCCGCTATTTGATTTCTCTGCGTCCTCTGCGGTCTCTGCGTTCAAATCTATTTACCAAGTTTGGCCCGCATTTTGGCTTCCACCAATTCCGGAATGAGACCTTCGACGCGTCCGCCGAGCTCGAAGACCTGTTTCATCAATGTTGACGATACGTAAGAATACTCTTCGCCGGCCATCAGGAATACGGTTTCGATGCCGGGCTCGAGACGCCGGTTCATCAACGCCATCCTTAGTTCATATTCATAATCGCTGACCGCGCGGATGCCGCGAACAATTGCCGTGGCCCGACGTTCTCGCGCGAAATCGGCGGTCAGCCCTGAGAAACTGTCAACGACGAAATTGCACGATTCGATTTTAATGGCAGGCAATACCTCGCGAATCATTGAACAGCGTTCCTCGACCGAAAACATCGGACGCTTGTCGGCATTATCGAGCACCGAAATGATCATCTCGTCAAAAAGCGGCGAACTGCGCTTAATAATGTCGAGATGCCCATTTGTTAACGGGTCGAAAGACCCAGGAAAAATTGCTCGTCGCATACCGTTGAGAAATGTATCTACAATGTAATTACTAAATGTAATAACTTTGTCACGTTGCCGCAGTCATCCTATTCAAATTAGTCAAAAGGTGCTAATATTTCAAAATCACAACACGAAGGCGTAGCTAACATAGCATAAACCTCTGATGAATAAAACCGGACAAAGCGCGGCATTCTACGATCTCGAAGGCACGTTGGTCAGTACTAATCTTGTTCATACGCTCGCCTTTTACGCCAAACGCCAGCAGGGACTATGGCAGACGGCGAAAAAAAGCGTCGGCACACTCGCGAAGCTACCGTTTTTCGGGCTTACCGATCTTTATTCACGCAATGTTTTTAATGAGGTCTTTTTTCGGAGTTATGAAGGGCTGTCTCACGACCGGCTCAGATATTTTTCCGACGAACTATTCGAGGAAGTCCTAAAGCCCGCCATATTTCCCGGTACTCAGGAACTGATTGCTCAGGGGAAAAAGATCGGGCAGCGGCAGATCGTTTTGACCGGCGCACTCGATTTCACGATCGAGAGGCTCATGGACCATCTTGGCATCGACGATTTTGTCGCTAACCGGCTCGAATTTGTAAACGGCTACGCCACCGGCCGCGTCCTGCCGCCCGTCATGGCTTCGGCGACAAAAGCCAAATGGATCCGCGAATACGCCGAACGCGAAAACATCAACCTGTCCGACAGCTACGCGTACTCTGATTCGATATCCGACCTCCCAATGCTCTCGATCGTCGGCCATCCCGTCGCGGTGTGTCCTGATTTTCGTTTGAAACAAACAGCGTTGCAGCATGATTGGGCGATTTTGGATTTGAAGTGATTGAGCTATGAAACGATGCCCTGAATGTAGGCGGGATTATTACGACGACACGCTGCTGTATTGTCTTGATGATGGAAATGCGCTCCTCGAAGGCCCGGCGACGATGGATGAGTCGGCGACGGCGATCTTGTCGGGCGTCGAACTGCCGAGCGAGTCGCCAACTCGCGCTCAGATCAATACGACCGACAAAACCGCAATTCTCCGCACCGGAGCGGAGGCGGAGCCTCGGGAATCCTTAGGAGACCTGTCGGAAAAGCGCAGCTTTTCCGCTCGGCGATCAAAGCCGCTGGCGGCGTTGGCCTTGGTGGTTCTGGTTTTAGTCGGAGGATTCTTCGGTTACAAATATCTTTCGCCAACCAAACAAATTGAATCAATTGCCGTGATGCCGTTTGTTAATGAAAGCAAGAATGAAGATCTCGAATATCTGAGCGATGGAATGACGGAAACGCTCATCAAGAGTTTGTCGGAATTGCCGAATTTGAATGTCAAACCGCGTTCGTCGGTCTTTCGTTACAAGGGCAAAGATACCGACATGAAAACTATCGGCAAAGAACTTAATGTCGAGGCGATATTGAACGGCAGAGTGATTCAGCGTGGCGAACAATTGACTCTTAGTTTGGAACTAATTGATGTCCAAAACGACAAAGTGCTGTGGACGGAAAGCTACAACCGCAAGCAATCCGACCTTGTTTCGCTGCAAAGCGAGATCGCCAAAGACGTTTCGACCAAACTCAAATCAAAACTTTCGGGAGCGGACGAAGCAAAGGTAACCAAAAGCGCAACGGCAGATCCCGAAGCCTATCAAGCGTATCTAAAAGGACGATATTACTGGAACCGGCGAACGGCCGAAAACCTCAAAAAAGCTATTGAGCAGTTCAAAGCTGCGACTGACCAAGACTCGAATTACGCTCTTGCTTACGCTGGTCTCGCCGATTGTTATGTCCTCTTACGTAACTACGCCGGAACGCCGATGAGCGAAACAATACCGGAAGCTAAGGTTTATGCGGAGCGCGCAATAGC
>JANPCJ010000049.1:0-9221 GCA_031430895.1 Chloracidobacterium sp.
CTTGCCCTTGCCTTTAGTTTTCAAAGCTTCGATAAACAGGATATCGCCGCCGACAGATGTCCATGCAAGACAGCTAACGGTGCCGATCTCAACTTTTTTGAGTGCGCCCTCGTTAAAGATGAGTGAGACGAGAAGAAAGGATTTCAGATTATCGGTGGTGATACGCATTTGGACAAATTCGTCTTCATGCTCCGCCTTGCTCCGCGCTACCTTGCGGCATACCTTTCCGATCTCGCGTTCAAGCTGCCTCAGGCCAGCTTCCTGGGTGTATTCCGAAACGATTTTCGTTATCGCTTTTCGCTCAAATTTTACGTCGTTTTTAGCAAGGCCGTTTTCCTCGATCTGTTTCGGAATTAGGTGTCTTTTCGCGATCTCGAGTTTTTCCTCCTCGGTATATCCGGACAGCGAGATAGTCTCCATCCGATCCCGAAGTGCGGGTTGAACAGTATCGAGAACATTCGCCGTCGTCATAAACATCACGTTCGACAGATCGAATGTGATTCCCAGATAGTTGTCACGAAACGATGAATTCTGCTCGGGATCGAGTACCTCTAGCAAAGCGCTTGACGGGTCGCCGCGAAAATCGGCGCCGACCTTGTCGATCTCATCGAGCATGATTAGCGGATTATTGGTCCCGGCCTGAGTTATCGCCTGGATAATGCGGCCCGGCATGGCGCCAACATATGTGCGCCGATGGCCGCGAATCTCGGCTTCGTCATGGAGACCGCCGAGTGACAGACGGACAAATTTGCGGTTCAAAGCCCGCGCAACCGAACGTCCAAGCGATGTCTTACCCACTCCCGGCGGGCCGACGAGACACAGAATTGAGCCTTTCGGCTTTTCCCGAAGCTTGCGAACCGCCAGCGATTCGACAATGCGTTCCTTCACACGTTCGAGGCCGTAATGGTCTTCATCAAGAATTCGTTCGGCTTTTTTCAGATTCAAATTATCCTTCGAAGCTTTGGCCCACGGCAGATCGGTCATTATATCGAGCCAATTGCGGAGCGTTGCCGTTTCAGCCGTGTCCGGGTGCATCCGCTCGAGTTTTTTGAGCTGCCGCAGCGACTCTTCCTCAGCGTTCTCAGGCATCTTGGCCTTTAGAATCTTATCGCGATACTGCTCTATTTCTTCGTAAAGCTCGTTGCCCTCTCCCAATTCCGCCTGGATCGCCTTCAACTGCTGGCGCAGAAAATACTCCCTCTGCGACCGGTCGATATCGGCTCGGGCCTGTGTATTTATCTCGGCCTGAACGGTCAGGACGTCGATTTCTTTGCTCAACAGATCGTTTACGCGCCGCAACCTCGGAGACGGCTCTTCGACATCGAGAACGGTCTGGGCGTCCTCGACCTTTAGTTCGAGATTTGAGGCTGCAAGATCGGCCAGGCGACCGGCGTCATCGAGATTGGCGATGATCGCAAGCACCTCGGGTGAAATGTTCTTGCCGAGACTGGCGGCACGCTCCATCGAACCGCGAACATTCCGGACAAGCGCCTCGACCTCAAGAGAATTCTCCGGTGCAAGCGGTTCAACAATCGGTGTCACGCTCGCTCTAACATATTCGCCGCTACCGGTGACCGAATCGACCCGGCAACGCGACAAACCCTGAATCAAGATACGAATGCGCCCATCCGGCAGCTTTAGCATTCGCATGATGATCGCGACCGTGCCCACCGTGTAAAGATCGTCCTGCTCCGGCTCTTCTTTGTTTACATCTTTCTGCGAAACGAGCAGGATCATCCGGTCCTGGCCCAATGCTTGCTCGACCGCGCGAATCGATCTGTCACGCGAAACAAACAGCGGCACGATCATAAACGGATAGATAACAATGTCGCGTAAAGGCAGCACCGGCAGCTCAGCCGGAATCTGCATCATTGGCTCGATAGCGTCTGCCTCAGCCAGAGCCACGGGGAATTCATCGAGTTCAACCATAACCTTCTATGTTAGGGAAATTGCCCGCAAAGGGCAAAACAGGATTTTTAACGCAAAGTCGCAAAGATGCAAAGACGCAGAAAAAAACAGGTCGAGATCACCGTTAGACGCATGTCCTTCCTTTGCGTCTTTGCGACTTTGCGTTGAAGTTCTTATTTCTTTTTCTTCTTTTTCGCTGCAGAGGTTGACGGACGGGTGCCGACGAGGACTTTCAGCTCGTCCATGAATTCGGATACGTCGGCGAATTCGAGATATACGGAAGCGAAACGGACGTAGGCCACCTTGTCAAGAGCTTTTAGACGGCGCATGATGATCTTGCCGATTTCGCTGGTCGCGAGTTCGCGATCGAGAGAATCCTGGACATTTTTTTCTACCTCATCAACCACCGCTTCGAGCTGGCCGGTAGAGATCGGGCGTTTTTCAGAGGCCCGGAATAGGCCGGAGAGAACCTTGTTGCGGTCCCAGCCCTCTCGTTTGCCGTCTTTCTTGACAACCATGTAGGGGATTTCGTCGATGCGTTCGTAGGATGTAAAGCGGCGGGCGCAGCCGAGGCATTCGCGGCGGCGGCGAATCGAATCGCCGTCCTTGGATTCCCGGGAATCAACGACCTTGTCTTCGATATGTGAACAAAATGGGCAACGCATACGTTTTGAGTACCGCCTTTAGGCGGCCTCTTTTTCGCCAGCGAAGAGCCGCCTAAAGGCGGTACTCAAAGCTATGCAAAGTCAGGTGAATCCGATTTGATCTCTTTTTCGGCGTTTTCGCTTGAGAGCAGGCTTCGGAATCGCTCAATACTTATATCACCGTGAAAGAAATAATATAAACCGAAAAAGACCGCCGGGGCAAAATAGACGAGGTGCATCGCGATCGAAACGGCGGCGGCGTCTTCGCGGCGGATCTGATTATTCAAAAATAAAAGGCTCGCGGCCGTCGCCGTGTGAAAGGCACCCGCGGCGCCGCCCGGCGTCGGCACAACCGAGCTGACGGTCGCAAAACCCATAATAAACAGCGAATCGCTAAAGCCCAGCGGCATGTCAAAAGCCAGCAGCACAAGCCACGTCGGGACCGCGATCGCAACCCACAATGCAAAAGTCCAAAAGCTAGCCCAAAAGGTTTGCCGCCAATCGCGCAATATCCCAAGCGCCGAAGCCAGATGTTTCAGAATGCTTATCAAGATCTCGCGTAGCCGTTTGGGCATCCAGGTCCGGTCGGTAAACCCTTCCGCCCACGCTATGACCCGGGGCGAAATACGTTGAAAAACTATCAGAACAGCAAAGCCAAAGATAACTCCAACCAGCATCAGCCAACCAGCCCATTTCACATAAACAAACTCGCCCTCGCGCCCGGGTTGCGGCGCAAACCACAACAGATTGACCGCAAAAAAAGACGCAAGGGCCGCAAGATCAAAAACGCGCTCAAGTCCAAGCGTTACAAGCGCTGCCGATGGCCGCACACGACGATCCCGCATCGGCAGCCACATCGGCCGGACGATCTCGCCGGCTCGCCCGATCAAGAATATTGCCGTAAATCCGACGGTCGTCGTAGCAAACAACTCTTTCAGACTCGCTTCGGTGATCGGAGATAGCAGCACCTTCCAACGGATCGCTCGCAGAAAATACCCGAGACAAATCCCGAGCGTCGCGAGCGCGAGGTAAAACGGATCGGCCTTGCGCAAACTCACTGTCACCTCCTGCCAGTCCAAATTCCGGCCAAAAAACCAGAAGATAAAAACCATCAGGACCAACAGAACGATAAATTTAATGTATTTGCGCAAACTGATCTTTCCCGGCCCCACGGCCCGTCCTTGTCGAATTTCCGAACGGCGGCAAAGAAATAAAGATAACGTATTTCGGCAAAATCAGTAAATCGACTTTTTGGTTAGAAGTCTCAAGCGCCAGGTATCATTTAGCCTGCTAAAGAAACTCGGATATCCGAGATTCGCATAAACAGATGAAATTCGTTGTGCGGAGCGGACTTGAAGCCGAATTTTCGGTAAAAGTTTTTCGCCACTTCATCTTTGGCGTGAACCAAAACGGCTCGGAGACCTCCGATTTCCGATGCTTGAACGGCTCGCTGCAAAGCATCGCGCACCAACGCCTTTCCTAGACCCTTGCCTTTTTCGCTCACATCGATCGCCAACCGTGCCAACAAAATTACGGGCATCGGATATCTACCTAAGCCTGAGGAAACGTCCGATGTTGTTTCACTAAAGGCGACCGAGCCGAAAACCAAAGTGTAATAACCGACGATTCGATTTTCTTCATTTGTAACCACATATGTCCTTCCCGCGTCCTTTTTCTGATTTTGCAGCGCGTATTTTTGCAGATACTCATTCAAAGGCGTATTTCCGCAGTCAAAAGAATTCCGGTCGTGGCTTTTCTCGAGAGGCTTTGAATAACTGTATTTAGTCTTTTGGATCATCAAGAACGCTTGGTTCGGAGAAAAGCCTGCGAAGCGCGGGAATTGATTTTGGCGATTCATCCAAAGCCGCGAGAAACGCTTTGTATTTTTGGGGGCTGACAATGAAATCGGCGTTGTCGAGTTCCAGGGCTTCGGCTGCTTCAATGCTATTCTCCAAAACAAATTCACTGATAGTTTTATTGCTTCGTTGAGCAGCGCGCTCAATCAGTTCTTTTTGTTTGGCGGTTGCCCGGATGCTAAAACGAGTCGCCCGGTTTTCTTTGGTTGCGATCATAGTCCAATTCCCTGGAGAAGTGTGCGTACATTGTCCACACTCAATTGTCGGCCTTCAGACTCTATTTTGTCAAAAGTCTCCAATTGTTGCGTCGAGGTACGAGGGTTTTGATATCCTTATTTATTGGAACTTTTACTTTTTGCCCTTCGTAACAAATTCTGACAAGGCGAGGGTTCGTGCTTTGCGACATTGCATCGGGAGCGGCGGTTTCGGGAGAGGACACAATTTGGAAGCGTTAAAAGCTGTGACCGAAATTGATGGGACGGAACTCGTCAGGCGTGCTCGTGCGGGCGACGGCGCGGCATGGGAAGATATTGTGTCGGCGTATTCCCGGCGAATCTTCAATCTCGCATACCGTTTTACATCGAGCGTCGACGCGGCCGAGGATTTGACACAGGATGTTTTTATCCGGATTTATCGCACGCTCGATCAATATGACTCCAAACAAGGAGATCTGGCAAATTGGCTAATGCGCCTGGCACGCAATTTGATAATTGACGATTACCGCCACCGGCAGCGCAACCCGCAGAACACGATGGCCGACGCGGTTGACGACCACTCATATCACCTCCGCGCCGCCGGAACATCGGCCCACCGCGAGATGGAGCGGAAAGAGTTGGCGAGCCAGGTGCAGGAAGGAATTGATAAGCTTCCCGAAGATCTGAGGACGTGCGTGATATTGCGAGACATCGAGGAATTGGCGTATCAGGAAATTGTCGATGTTCTGAAAATTCCCGAAGGCACCGTGAAATCGCGGATTAACCGTGGACGAATTGAGTTGGCAAAGATATTGAGACGGATGAGAGTGGTGACTATTTAGTAAGAAGGGGTTTGCCGAAAGATATGTTGGAAATAGTTGGCGAGGTAATCGTTTGGATCATATTCGCCGTATTTGATGTCGCTATTGCAGCAGTTCGTTCTGACGAGTATCTACGGTGAAAGATTTTATGTATAAGGAGCAGGAAAACATAATTAATTGTTCGACATTTGAAG
Source organism: Chloracidobacterium sp. (assembly GCA_031430895.1). Classification (GTDB taxonomy): domain Bacteria; phylum Acidobacteriota; class Blastocatellia; order Pyrinomonadales; family Pyrinomonadaceae; genus OLB17. Next base: position 5,618 of record JANPCJ010000049.1, read on the forward strand.
AGCTGTTGACCGATTATCTCGACAGGACTCTTGAAAGCCGCGCTCATAAGAGTGTCGCGACCCACGCGTTGGCTTGCCCGCTTTGCCATTCCTTGCTCAACGACGTCAAGGAATCATTGGAAGTGTGCCGCAAGATCGCGGTTCCGGCCATGCCGATTACGCGGCTCGAAGCTCGGGTAATCGCGATGACGATGCCCGAGACGGCGATGGCTTGCGATGATTTCGAATGTTCTTTGACCGATTATCTTGACGGATTTTTGCCCGCCGCTACTTTTCACCGCTGGGAACGCCACGCGGCTCTTTGCACGGGATGCGAAGACCTGCCCGGAATGGTCGTTCGATCGATCGCGGCTTGCTACACATACAAGATGGACGAGATCGCGGTGCCGGCCGGGTTGCATCAACGTATTCTCAATCTGACAATCGGTACCGCTGAGGCAAAGGCTGTCAGAGCCTCGCGGACATCACGGGCAGGGGAATGGGTTCGCGGGTTGAGATGGCCGATCGCCGTTCCCCAGCTTGCACCGGTGGCGATGATGCTGATGTTTGCGTTTTTGATGTTTAGCCAGACTGTCTCGGCCGATGGCTCGCTTGCAGGTGTTTATCAGCGCAGCTTTGAGCTTGCCGAGCAGACTTATCAACAGGGCGCCGACGCCTGGAACGGCAAGGCAACCGATTTGACGCCGCCGCCGAACCAGGAACCCATCATGGGCACGACGCCCGTCGAGCACGAGGAAAAGAATTAATGAATTGCGCCTATCACAGCCAAAACGCTGCGACGGTCAGCTGCAACGGCTGCTCGCGGCCGCTTTGCCCGGCCTGTGACCACCGGATCAAAGGTTTCCCATATTGCCAGGATTGCATCGTTTTGGGTGTCGATCTTTTGCGTCAGCAGAGCCAATCGAATCACGCTCCGTTCGTTAAAAAGCGCACATCGCCCGTCATCGCGACATTGCTGTCCGCGATTTGCCCCGGCCTCGGCTCGGCTTACAACGGACAGACGGTAAAGGCTCTCGTATATTTCGGTGTGTTTATCGGACTGTTTCAGATGGCGCTGATTACCGGAACGGCTCTTTTCGTATTCGGTTTTATTGGGATGTGGTTTTTCTCCGCCCTCGACGCGTGGCGGACGGCGCAGATGATCCGATCGGGCGTGACGCCAGACATGGCGGACGATATTCTCGTAAAAAGATTTTCGGGCAATCCAAAACTGTGGGGAATCGTATTGAGTGCCCTCGGAGCGGCGTTTTTGCTCCAGACCATCTTCCCGGTTCGCGGACTTATTCGCGGCCTATTGCCGTTGATGCTCATCGGTCTCGGAATATACGTGCTCCGCGGTTATATCTTTAAGCCAAAGGTCGAGGAAGCGCGCTGGACTGGTGCCGGGCCACAGACTAGCTTTGCTTTGACGCATCCGCGCTATAATGAACCCGACTATCGGGTCGGAAATGATTTTGCCGACCGCTCGCGAAGCGGAAGCTGGAAAGATGTTTAGTTCGCCATTTTATTATCGGGAGTTTTAATTATGTTAAAGGCAGCGTCTATCGGTGGAAGTGTTCTGGTCATCATCGCTTTGGTAATCGCCTTGCTCAAAGCCCTGATCGCGTTCGTCGGGTTTATCTCGACAGCCGTCCAGATAATTATTATTCTCGCCTTCGTCCTCGTATTTGCATCGGTCGGCTTTATGATATTTCGCGGCTGGCAGAACAGCCGCAAACGGGACTAGACGCTATTGGAGCACGGACGGCTCGTCCGTGCTGGTTTATCAAATTTATTCGCCTGGACGGGTCGTCCGGGATCCGACTTACTACCTCAATTTGCCTTTCACTCCTGCTTATGCAATTATTAAGCTTCCTTATCTAGTATTTGGAAAACTGCAAGGGGTTGTTCACCCGCATTAAGCGAGAGTTTGTTAAATAATTTGACTCTTGTTGGGAAGGTTTCGCGTTAGTCGCTCGCGGCTATTCTTGCGTGATTCCGTGTGCCGAAACGATGGAATTTCGGTACGTAATCATTAAAAGGAGCTGGTAAAGCATAATGCAGAAAAACGAGAAGTCATACACTTTTCTTTTATCACGATCATCAAAATCAGGCATATATATTAAGCGAATAGCTGTCAACAAAAGCTATTTGCATTTTGGTTCTGTCGGCATTTTTTTCATTCTGGCCCTCACGGGTCTCGGCGTCGGCGTTAGCGGGATCGTAGACACGACGGTTTTTGCCGAGTCGGTCGCAAAGGCCTCGACGCTGACGCAGATGTCGGCAAAACCGGCAGTCGAGCCAGCCGCGGAACCGGTCAAACCCGCCGAAACGATTGATTATTCCCGCCCATCCGCTTCAAGCGAGTTCGCGTTTAACAGCGGTGGCCCCGAGGAAAATAACCAAGTTAACGGTGAGGACACGGAACTCGAAAATCAACTTCGCGTCATGCAGGCAAACACCAACCCCGCCTATCTCCCAACAATGTGGGCACATCTCGGTAAGATCAATAACGAGTTCGGATTCCGTCGCAACCCGTTTGGGGGCCGTACATACGAGTTTCACCCGGGCATGGATATTGACGGCGAACGCGGCGATCTGGTGGTCGCTCCGGCTAACGGCACCGTCATCGCCGCCGGTTACAAGGGCGGCTATGGCAACATGGTCGAGATCGACCACGGCAACGGCCTCACCACGCGCTACGGACACCTCTCAAAAATCGAATCCGCCGCCGGCGACACCATCACTCGTGGTCAGCTAATCGCCTACATCGGCTCAACCGGCCGCTCGACCGGCCCGCATCTTCACTACGAACTCAGACTAAACGACCGCCCGATAAACCCGCGCCACTTCCTCCCGCCGGAACCGGCTGATCTCACGAAGATCGTGAAAAAGTAGATTTTAACAATTGATCGAACTGAAACCGCCATCCGGTGATCACACGGGATGGCTTTTTTTATTATCTGTTTAGAATCTTACGCTAGTCATCTGTTGATTTAATTCCATAAATAACTTATCGTTGCATTTGTGCGACAAATTACCAACCCTCCAAATCCGTACAATAAATACTCCGCGGAGTACGTCGGTGAGCCGCCGCCGACAAAGCTTGAGATATTTGAGGAGACGGCGACAAAGAAGATAATCACAAAGGCGTTCGCATCCGATTGGGAAGGCGGATGGCGTTACACGGTCAATTGCTATCGTGGCTGCATCCACGGTTGTACGTATTGTTTTGCGCGGCAGTATCACGAATATCTCGGTTACGGAGCCGGGACAGATTTTGAAACGAAGATCGTGGTCAAACAAAACGCTCCCGCATTGCTGAGACAAGAACTCAAAAAGACACGTGACAAGATGCCGCATCTGGATTTTTCGTTTGCGACCGATCCTTATTTGCCTCTTGAGGCAAGTTATGAGCTGACACGAAAATGCCTTGAAGTTTGTGTCGATTTTCAGGTTCCCGTCGGTGTAATTACAAAAGCGCCACTTGTGACGCGCGACATTGATCTCTTGAAAAAACTGAAGAAGGTCTCGGTCTTTTTCTCGCTGCCATTTCTGACAAAAGAAAAGTCAAATCCATTCGAGCCTTACACACCTGTGCCGGAGGCGCGTTATCGGGCGATGA
>JANPCJ010000050.1:0-26007 GCA_031430895.1 Chloracidobacterium sp.
CAGTTCGATCCTGCCGAGCGCTTCCCTGATGATCTTTTTCTGCAATTCGGCATGAAACGGAACTCCAAAATGATGGCCCATCATAAATGGCAGAAACATCGCTCGCGGCGGCTTGATTTGGCGAGTTACGTCGAGTGAAACGCTCAGCGAAACCGTCGGGATACCTCGTTTTTCAATAGCGCGCTGCACGAGCGCGATGCTCTGGTGGCAGATCGGTCAGGCAGGCGCGAGCAGAACAACATCCGGTTTTTCCGCTTCGACCGCCCCCGCGATATCCTCGGCCAGCGTCGCCTCCAATCTCTCCGCATCCATATTATAACCTATGAACGAAAAGAAATTCGGGGTCAGCGAGTCGATAAAATTCTCCGCCGTGAGTTCCCGCAGCCGCTCCATCGGAAAAATGACGTTCAGGTCGCGGTTTGCTCCGACTGTCGGATATTTCAATTGATGAATTTCCAAATCTTCAACCCGCGAATCCGACGGCACAAGTCGGAAACTATAATCGCCGACCGGATGCACGGTGTCGAACGGCATCGACTTCCTTGGCTGAACCCCGGCCGTCGAGACAAACGTCAGACGCGATTCGCTTAGCCTTTTGCTCAACTTCGCAAGCGGCACTAAGTCGTTTTTCGTGATCATCGAGCCCGGATAGCGTTCGTTGACCGTGTCCCATAAACCGGGACGAAGCTGTGTCAGATCATCAGAGGTTGCCGTCATGAATCCATTCTCCGGAACGCTGAACAAAGTAAAAATGAAGGTGAAAGTAAAGATGGGCGAGCGTCGCGGCGTCTTTTTCGGCGATCGTTTCCAGGATAAATTCACGGTCGGTTGGGGGCACATCGAGCAGCGGTTTCAAGGCCTCGATCCAGGCTTTGTCGATCTCCTTCCGGCCCTGTTCCTCGTTGCCGTCACCCAAATGAAGACGCACATACCGGATCAATTTTTCGGAATCACCGGATTCGACCGCCTCTTTCAAATACGCGAGTGACATCTTAGAGGCTCTTCGTCAAAAATTGTTCGAGCAGATCTTCCAGGCCGACGCTTGCCTTGAACAAACTCGTGCCGTGCCCGCCCTTCGCATAAATTTGCGTCTCGTACTTTTCACTAGCCCCGACGGCTTCTAGTTTTTTAACCGTGTCCGCCGATTCCGCGTCGTCATCCGCCGCAACCATAAGTAAGGCCCGGCTGCCAAAATTTTTCACGGATGGTTCGGTCGGCATGTTGCCAAAATAATTCAATCCCGGCGACAGCAAAGCAACCGCTTTGACTTTCGGATTCTCCGCTGCGTAAATTATCGCCAGGCTACTGCCATAAGATGCCCCGACGATACCGATGCGGGCCGCATCGACGTTCTGCTGCTTCGAGAGAAATTCGAATGCGGCCGCGACATCTCGCCGCATTCCCTTGACGGCCTCGTCCGAACGGCTAATCTCAATCGTCTTTCCATCCGCCGTTTTCACCGATTCCCCAAATCCCCGTCCGTCTATCGCCAACACGCCAAATCCCTTTGCCTGCAAACGCTTTGCAAAATCATCGTAAGATTGCCGGTTGCTGCCAAACTGGTGAAGCAGCAGAACAGCCGGTGAATTAGGCTTAGAAGCGGCGAAAAACGAACCAACGATTTGCACTTTTTCGCCCGATTCGAACATTACTCGTTGATCTGCGCCTGCACTCGGATGAATATCGGGCGACTCATCTCCAATCGGAGTCTTGCTGTTTGAAACTGCCGAATTCAAGTTGGACGACGGTTTTCCAGGGCATCCGGACACGAATACCCCGAGCAAAGCGATAAGCGAAAACGATGTTAAAAAGGGAATTCTCATGTAGTCATAATTGTCAAAACACTCTTCTTTATTCCTACTTTCGGTTATCAGTTTCCCGAAGTTTTTCAACATCGGCTAAATCCTGTAGACGCCCTACCGATTCTTTGTTTTTGATGAGATCGTCCCGCGAGATAAAAACAACCCCCGTCTCCCCCAGACTGCCATCAACGCGCCGATCCCAGCATTCCTCGAAATTCAGTTCTTCGAGATGAAAAAGGATATCAATCCTACTCGGCGCGATTCCCATCGTAAAGAAAAATCCTTCCTTCGTGAAATCCTTTGGCTGCAATTCTGAAATGGGCGCTCCAAATTGGACAAGCGCTTTATAAACTTTTTCGCTGTTTTCACGGTCAGGTGAGACCCATAAATCAATATCCTTGGTGTAGCGCGGCTCCGTATGTTTTATCACCGCGTAACCTCCGATAATTAAATATCTAACCGTTTCCGCGTTGAAGGCTTGCAACAGTTCTTTGAAGTCTTGATTCACTTAGGTCTTCTCCTTGGATCGCGTGAGCGTCGATAACCATCTGCCACGCTGCCTCGAATCTCTTTTCATCCGACTGAGACTGCCAATACGAGATATCGGGGTAACGCTCCGCGTCCTCAATTCGTCCGTACCACATCGTTATGCCTTGCCTTACTTTCATGCAAACACCTCAATCACCTTCTGCACCGCATCGGCCAATTTATCAACTTCTTCTCGCGTATTATAGAACGCGAAACTCGCTCTCGCGGTCGCCGGAACATCAAAGAATTCCATCACCGGCTGTGCGCAATGGTGTCCGGCGCGCACCGCAATGCCTTGTTGGTCGAGGATCGTCCCGATGTCGTGCGGGTGGATGCCCTCAATAGTGAATGACAATACCGACGCTTTTTCTGCTGCCGTGCCGATGATTCTTACGCCGGGAACATCCGACAGCCGACCGGTCGCGTATTCGAGTAATTCGTGTTCATAAGCGGCGGCGGCCTCGAAATCAATGGCATTTATATAATCGATCGCGGCTCCGAGACCGATACCGGCGGCAATAGCGGGTGTTCCGGCTTCGAATTTGTCCGGGATCGGGGCAAACGTCGTCCCTTCAAAGCTGACGGTGCGGATCATCCCGCCGCCGGTCTGATACGGCGGCATTTTATCGAGCCACTCGCGTTTGCCGTACATAACGCCGCTGCCCGTCGGCGCAAACATTTTGTGACCGGAAAACACAAAGAAATCACAATCGAGGTCCTGAACATCGACCGGAAAATGGGGTACGCTTTGGGCCGCGTCAACACAGACCGGCACACCAAATTTGTGCGCCGTGGCCGTGATTTCCTTGATCGGATTGATCGTGCCGAGCGAATTCGAAACATGTGTAACCGCGACCATCTTCGTCCGCTCATTTAGCCGATTTTCGTATTCGTCGATTATCAGCTCGCCGCGCTCGTCGATCGGAATCATGCGAACCCGCGCACCGCGTTCCTCGGCGATCATCTGCCACGGAATGATGTTCGAGTGATGTTCCATCTGGCTTACCAGGATCTCGTCTCCCTCGCCGATAAATTTTCGCCCATACGAATGCGCGACCAGATTAACGCCCTCGGTCGTGCCTCGAACAAAAATACATTCCCTTGCCTCTTTCGCGTTAATAAACCGTTTCACCTTCTCGCGCGCCGCTTCATAAGCCGTCGTCGCATGCTGTGACAAATAGTGTACGCCGCGATGAATATTCGAATGCTCTTCCTCGAGATATTTAGACCCTCGGTCGATCACGATCTGCGGCACCTGCGAGGACGCGCCGTTGTCCAGATAGACTAGCGGTTTCCCATTAACGGTCCGCGATAAAACCGGAAAATCTTTGCGAATTCTCTCAACGTCCCAATTGTTCAACTGCTTTACGGGTGTCATTCTTAATCCTCAATTTCCAGAGCCAACTTCAGAGCCTTGTTCAGAGCTTTTAGCTTTACATCAGACAAACTCCCAATATAATGTGTCATCATCGATTTTGGAAAGCTCACCAATTCATCGCAAAATATACAACTATCGTGCTTCAGTCCCTCATCAACCCCAACCGAAACCTGTGTTTCGAATCCTTCGCAATCAGAATAAATCGGAGCACAAGTCACGGTTGAAAAATTGGAGTCGATCAGCAACTGTCTGCTAACCAATACGAAAACACGAAACCGTTTCGGGTCGCGTGAATTCGGTTTGCGTATCCTGTATAAATCGCCGCGTTTCACCAGTTCACCCGCTGATATTCCAGAACATCCAGAGCCTCTTTGTTCAATTTCTCAGCATTGGCATTGATAATATCAATGTCGCGTTGATTTAGTTTTCTTTTTCTCGGTGTTGCTTTCTCGACATACTCAACCAACGCAGACTCAACAACGGCCGAGCGACCATTTTTTTTCCCCGCCAAAGCATCCACCTTGACTAATAATTCTTTTGGTAATGTTACCGATGTTCTAACTCTCATAATTTTATTTCTCGTTCCTATTATTACGGCGATAACAATCCGGTCAATAGATATGACAACCTCACTTTCTAAAAACATCCTTGACGGCAAATTTCAAATCCGGCAAGAGCGGCGACGAAATTTCATCCGCGTTTCTAAAAACACCGACCGACGCCAACACATTTTCCTGAAGGCGTGAAATATCGATGACCTCGACAATTGGCTCGACGACCCAATATTCCTTTACGCCAAAACGGGCATAAGTCTGGCGTTTAACAATCTGATCGCGACGCACATTTTCCGAGCCCGGCGACATAATTTCAATCGCAAGATCGGGTGCTCCGACAATATGAATACCCGACGCGATCTGCGGAATCCTCTCTTTGGCGATAAAAACAAGGTCAGGAATTGCGCTGTTGTACTCATCGAAGATAACGCCCGGGGTGACCCATATTTGTCCGACTGGATTCTGCCAAAGATGGCTTCCCAAAATTATCGAAAAGTTTGTAATCAACTCCTGATGATTTAATGCTGGTGCTTTTGACACGGTAAGCTCTCCGTCGAAAATCTCGTAAATATCCCCATCATCCGGCAGGGCTTCGAGGTCATAGATCGAAATCATCGGTTCGACTATTTTCAGGTTCTGCATACAATACACCTCCAAATTCGTTTCTCAAGCGATTCTATACCGCTTCGTCAAGTTCAATCTTAATCGATTCGATTCCCACTCGCTGCACGCGAATGTGCGTCGGGTTGCACAGTAATCTTACTAAGTTAAACGTAATTTCATTGCTTGCAAGGTGCGACTGAACGGATTTAGCACAAAACCAAACTCCTCAAGGGTGATCACACCAAGCAAAGCCTCGTCACCGTCCTCGCCGAGTATCACTGGTGTGTGTCCGTCCTTTTCAAGAATTTCTATGTGACATTCGGAAAGGTCACGTTCAATGTGAGTGCCATCGGCCAGGATAAAACTCTCAGTTCGCTTCGGCTTGAGGCCAAGTTTCTTCCACGTCTTTTTTGGAAGTAAGGTATAGCTCGCCCCGCTGTCTACTAGAAACTCAACGGTTTCAGCTTTCTTACTCTTGCCTCTGAGCTTTCCCTGAATAAATGTTAATCCCATATTTAAGCCTCCAATACAGTATTTAATCGATTCAAGACCGCTTCGTCCAATTCTCTCTTAATCGCTTCAATCCCGATCTTGTTGATTATCTCCTCAGCAAAACCGTACGTGAGAAGATTCTTTGCCAACACCCGCGGCAATCCACGGGTCAATAAATAAAACAACTCTTCTTCCTCAAGCTGCCCAACGGTCGCGCCGTGGGCGCATTTGACGTCGTCGTTAAATATCTCAAGCTGCGGTTTTGTATCGACGCGGGCCTCGTTTGAGAGAAGCAGATTCTTGTTCGATTGCTTCGCGTCGGTGCCGTGTGCATTTTCGCGAACAAAGACCTTGCCATTAAAGACGGCCCGTGATTTATCATTCAGAACGCCCTTGTAATTCTGATGCGATGTGCAGTTCGGCACGGTGTGGTCGATGATCGAATGCGTATCGCTATGCTGCGTGCCATTTAGCATATACAGGCCATCGACCAACGCCTCGCCGCCTTCGGCTGTGAATTTTACATTGATGTCGTGTCGCGAGATCGCTCCGCCGAGATTGATATTGGTCGAATCGTAGCGGCTGCCGGAGCCAAGTTTCACCTCGGTCGTGCCTACGTGAAAAGCATCGGTCGCCTCGCGTTGGACACGATAGTGGGTGAGATTTGCATTGTCCTCGACAACGATCTGAATCGCCGCGTTTGTAAATCCGCTGCCGCCATACGACTCGACGATAGTAGCCTTGCAGCCGCTTTCGGCGATCACCAGAATATGCGGAAACGCCGCCGTTCCCGCGTCAGTCGCAAAAGAGAATTCAAAAGGCTTTTCGACGCGGGTCTCTTTTGGAATTCTGAGAACAAACGGCTCGGCAAACGCCAGATTTAAGGCGGCGAAACCGTTTCGCTCAAAATTAAAATTTCGAAGCAGTCTTACAAAATCGGTGTCCGAGAGACCGTCGCTTTTATCAGCGTCCCCGATCATCCAACCTACTTTTGCGATAGGCGAGACGTTGGTATATTTCCAGTCCTCGCTCTTGACGGTGGGAAAACCAAGATCGGCAAAAACGGAAAAAGCCTCTTCGCGAATCGCCCGGAGCGAATCGTCGGAAGTTCCTAAAAACCTTTTAAACTGTTCCGTAAATTGTGTTTCTATTACGGCTGTTGATGAAATCATCTTTAAAATACCTTAATCAAACTAAACTTTTCGTCGGCGCGAACGGTATTCGCCTTATCCAAAATAAACTCGCGCGCGATTTTTAACTTCGCGTCGTTCTCAGCCCGCGGCCGGCTGTCGTCAACCAGCGTTGATTTGTCAAAATCGAAGAGGAAATCATGCCGCGTCAACACATATTTGATGCCGAGCGCGGCGGTTTTCGCCTTTAATTCTTGCGTGCTGCGTGATTCCCAAACCATTTTCTTCAGCGTCCAGTCCTCAAAGATGTAGTCCGAAATTACCGGCCGGTTGATTGTATAGGTGTCGCGCCGTGTATTTATCAGCCATATCTTTGCATCGGGTGCCGTTTCTAAGTTTATCGTTTGGTAGAAAGGGTAGTAATCCAAATTTCGCGCCAAATATACCTCCCGCGTTTCGCCGCCGAGAGCCACTCTGAGCGGCGCTTTTTGTAAAAACCAAGAGGTCGAAACCAAAACGCCCGCAATGCACGCCGCGACGAATCCATATTGCCAAACGCGGTGCAAAGCGTTACCGCCATTCACAATCGCCTCTGCCGACGCGGCAATCGCTACGGCGAGAACCGGAATGACCGGCAGCAAATACCGAAGCTGTTGGCTCGAAAACAGCCAAAATAAAAACACTATCCCCGCCACCACCGAACCGATCTTTGCCTCTATCGGCAGATCGAATTTCCAAAGGCCCCAAACTAAAATCGGCAAACCAAACAAAAACGCAATACCGAGAACCCCATCAAAAAAACGTGCCACCTCAGGTTGTGCCGCCACGGACAAATTCCACGGAGCAATCAAATAATCCAGAGCATTCTTGTTCTCTCCGCCATATTGCGAGATCATCCCCTGAAATAGATTCGACCGCTCGACATCCCATCCGGGAGCCGCGCCTTTCAAAATGCTCATGTAAAACGGAAAAACCGGACTGCCCGTCGCGCTCCATGTCCGCACGTACCACGGCAACGCGATAACGCTCGCCAGAATAAATGCGCCAAATCCGCCCATAAGTATTTTGCCCGCGTTACCTGAATCTTCCTTCGCATTTCTCGCCCGAAACAAAATAATCAATGCGAACGCGGCAAAAACGAACAGGCTCGTAAGCTTTATCGACAATGCGGCGCCGAGAAATACGGTAATCATTACCAGCCAGCGATTCTCTAGACTTTTCCACCAACGCGTGAGTGAATAAATAGCGAGCGTTACAAACAAGGCCAGCGCAATATCGATATAACCGCTCGACGCAACATAGAACGCCGTCGGTACGGCCGCGACCATCAAGGCTGCGATTAAACTCAGACCGCGAGAGATTCCCGATTCACGTGACCAACCATAAACAGCTATCAGCAGCAGTGGAAAGAAAAGGAAAATCGTCACGCCCGCCGCCGTTTCGCCCGCGCGTTGGCTGACAAATCCGCCTAGCAGCATCGCCCAAACAGTGTGCATCTCGGTTCCGAGCGCAAGATAACTCGCGATGTTACCCTCAATAATTCCGTTGCCGCCTTGCTCGATAAACGCCTTTGGAACCGAAAAGTGATAGAGCAGTGTGTCTTTCGCGGTCGGCGGTGCAAGCGAGGCGACAAACGCCAGCAGAACCGGAACGCCGATCAAAATCTGAACGATCCGTTCGAAGACCGCTACCTTTTCTTCCGGGCTGACTTCCCGTTTTGAGCGTCCCTTCCGACGCAATCCGAAGATTGCAAGGCTGATGCCGACAACCAGCGACACCGCGGCCCCAACCCGGTTGTAAGCACCGGCAACGCCGAGAAAGAACCAGATAAGCGACCAAAACGCCGCTCCGATCGCAATCTTTATGGCAAGATCAAGTGCCACCGACCGGTTTTCAGCCATCTCCGGTTTGATGGCCGAAAGAATAAAACTGCCAATGCCAAACCAGGCCGCCGCGATCAGGCAGGCAATTACAACCCCGACAAGACTGTCGATAATTCCCGCCCCGACCACCGGCCCGCCGCCGAAATTGCCAGCCAAATTTGGCAACTGCCCGATGTCGGAACCACGATTTGCAAGGAAGGCGATCAGCAAGATCATCGCCCAGGCGGCAAAAATAATGGCGACTCCAAGGTGTCTTCTATCTTGCTTTATCCGTGCTGTTAGCATGTTCTCGGCTTTTCACTTTCCGGAATAGCTGATAACTGATAGCTGAAAACTGATAATTAAGAACCGATTAGAATTATCAGCTATCAGTTATTTCGAATCGCGCTAAAGCCGAATCACCACAGTCTAGTCTCAAAGCCAGCGTCTCACCGCCTTCTGATAACTTTCGTAATCGGCCCCGTGAAGTCCGGTCAGATGCTGCTCCTCGAGCCTGACTTGAATTTGCAGCAGAACGTCGCCGAGTACCATGGCCAGGAGCGTAAACGCATTCGGCAGGGTAAGAAAAAATCCGGCTAGAGCGACGCGCATACCTAAAAAGATCGGATTTCTTGAAACCTTAAATAATCCCTCGCTAACCAACTCCGTCCGGTTCGCCGAATCGATGCCAATCCTCCATGACGCTCCCATCTCCGCCTGTGCGGCAATTATCCAAACCAGCGAAGCAAAAAGTAACGCCAATCCCGCCATCTTTACGAACAAATGCTCGAGCCAAAATAGCGGGGCGGTGTAATGATAAAAGGCCGGAAACATGGAAAACACAATCGCGACCAGCCCGAGCAGCACGGCGGGGATAGGATAGACTCGCTCGACATATTCCAGAGTGCTTCCCGCTTTGCCGACAACAAAAGGATTCAAACCAGTGCGTTTCCACACGAGATAGGAGCGCCAGACAATCGCAATCAGGAAGATAGCCAGCAGGTAAATCGGCAAAACGATGCGGAGAACGTCATCCATTCCTATCTTGCCGCCGATTTCACCCAGTCGTAGCCTTTCGCTTCGAGCTCAAGAGCAAGTTCCGGCCCGCCTTCTTTTACGATCCTGCCTCCCGCAAGCACATGCACCATGTCGGGCACAATAAAATTGAGAAGACGTTGATAATGGGTGACAAGAATAATCGCATTATCCTCGCTTCGGAGCGTATTGACGCCCTCGGCGACTATTCGCAGAGCGTCGATATCGAGACCCGAATCCGTCTCATCGAGTACGGCAAGCTTTGGCTGCAAGACGGCCATTTGAAGAATCTCATTGCGTTTCTTTTCGCCGCCAGAAAATCCTTCGTTGACCGAGCGTTTGAAAAACTGCGGGTCCATATCGACGATCTTTGCCTTCTCTTTGAGGTAATCGTTAAATTCGAGCGGGTCGAGCTCTTCAAGCCCGAGGTGTTTCATCTTCTCGTTATAGGCAAGGCGCAGAAACTGCGAATTCGAAACGCCCGGAACCTCGACGGGATATTGAAACGCCATAAACACACCCTCGCGGGCGCGTTCGTCGGGTTCGAGCTCGAGCAGATTCCTGCCCTCGAAAAGCACTTCGCCCGAGATGACCTCGTAGCTCGGATGACCGGCCAAAACCTTTGACAAGGTGGATTTCCCCGACCCGTTCGGCCCCATGATCGCGTGAACTTCGCCTTTCCTGACCTGCAAATTCAAGCCCGTCAAAATTTCTTTACCGTCGATACCGGCGTGTAGATCTTTAACTTCCAACAACATTTTGTTTCACTTTATCGCCTAATTTCTTATCCATTCCGACGCCGGGCACACCGTGCCATTCTTCCGCGGTCGTGTCCCGATCGTGCATAAACCCGCTGCTTTCGTAGAGCCGGATCGCTCCCTTCAAAAAATAAGTAGTGTACAAATACAACCTTGAAAAGCTCATCGCCACCGCATAGTCTTCAACAACAGCCAGCATTCGACGGCCAATTCCAAGCCCCTGTGCCGCGGGCAAAACCGCCATACTTCGAATGTAAAGCCAATCCGGTTCCGGCAGCACGGAAACCGTGCCGACCATCTCTCTATCTACGAAGGCGACCCATATCGGGCCTTCGTCGAACCGCCCACGAATCTCCTGCGCATCAGGCGTTACGGCCCCAAAGGCCCCTGGCGTGTATTCGCCCCTGAGCGGTCCGAACGCCCCGAAAAGAACCTTTGCGATTTCTTCCGCTTCATCCGCAACCGCCAATCGAATTTGCACATCCTCTGTCATCACTAAGTCGTGTGGCCGGGCGCTCTGTGTTCTTTGTGTCTTCTTTTGTGTCCTTTGTGTTAAACGCTTTCTTAAACACAAAGGAAGACACAAAGCTCACAAAGAGGAGCGAATACCCTTGACATCACCTATGCCGCATTTACCGCGACTGCGGCGTCGTCAATATAAATCTCGCCCTTCATATAAAGCGTCGCGTGGCCGCCGATCTTTACTCGGTCGCCGGCTAGTTCGCAAAATAATTCACCGCCGCGCGCCGACACTTGCCGTGCAAACATTTCGGATTTACCAAGTTTCTCTGCCCAATATGGAATCAGCGTACAATGGGCCGAACCGGTAACCGGGTCTTCGAAAACACCGACCTCGGGGGCAAAAAATCGCGAAACAAAATCCGACGCATCTCCCTTCGCCGTTACGATAACGGCGTGGGTGTTTATCTCTAAAAGTTCAGCGAAATTTGGCGTGATCGCCATTACTTCGGCTTCGTTTTCGTAAACCATCATATAGTCTCGCGACCGCAGTATCTCTTTCGGTTCTCTGCCGATCGCTTTGACCAGTCCGGCGGGAGCTTCGCATTCCGTGGCGGGGCGCGACGGAAAATCGAGTACCAATCTGTCGCCGATCCTATCAACCGTCAGCAACCCGCTTTTTGTCTCAAATTTGAGCGTCTTTTCTTCGCTGCCGACGACCGTAAATAGGACAAACGCACTCGCCAGCGTCGCGTGTCCACACAAATCCATCTCAACGGTCGGTGTAAACCATCGCAACCCGTACACATCGCCTCTTCTAACAAGGAACGCAGTCTCCGCCAAATTATTCTCGAGCGCAATGCTCTGCATGGTGTTGTCCGGCAGCCAGGCATCGAGCGGAACGACCGCCGCCGGATTGCCGCCAAAGGCCCGGGAGCTAAACGCATCAACCTGAAAAATCTCTAGCTTCATATTCGCCCCCATTCATTTCCGCCCGCGCTTCCCGTTTCCACTTGATCCAGCCACGCACATGCAGCGAGAAAAAAACCGCACTTCCCAAAATCAACGCGAGACTGTTGATCATAAACCCAACCGTCAGCCAGCTGAGACTCGCGATCATCATGATCAAAAAGCCGTATTTATTCTTGCTCCCGATCAAATAAACACCGGTCAAACCGGCGACCGTCGCAATCCAATCTATCCCAAAATATTGCATCTTTCTTAAGTCCGACGTTTAGAGTTCAAGCTTTAGCTTGTCCTCTCCTTTCGGCGAAGACAAACTCAAGTTTGAACTCTGAACGGCGATCGCCTGTATCTCGATTTGTGTACCAAAATGTAAATCCTTAACCGGAATCATCGCCCTCGCCGGTCGGTGATCGCCCATAACGCGGGCATAGGCTTCGTTTACCCGGCCCCAGAGTTCCATATCGGAGATATAGACCGTCATCTGCAAAACATGATTCAGATCGCTGCCGGCCGCATGTAAAACCGCCTCGACATTCCTGAGCGCAAGCTCGGTCTGCTCCTCGATGGGACCGGTAAACGGCTCTCGCGTTTTGAGGTCCATGGGCAGTTGGCCCGACACATAGATCAGGCCGTTGCTTACGATTCCGGGCGAATAATGTCCCTTAGGCGGCGGCTGGCCGTCTGGCTGAATTTTCTTCACAATGTATATCCCTACTCTAGTTCTTTAGAGCTGGTGCAGGCTTAAACTTCGCCGGCAGGGCTGTTCCAGTCGCGTCGCTCTTCTTTTCAACGATCTGTTTGTCCAATGGCCCGAGAGCCGCGAGCACCTCGCCTTTTTCCTTGGCCGGCACGTTAAATTTATCAAGCGTCGCTACCAGGTCTTCTACGAGAGCGCCAAACTCACCGCTCGTCACACCCATGTTTTTATGCGACTTCTTCATATCAAGCCCCATATACTTGCATCCGCCGCCCGTCGCCGCGCACAGAAATTCCGTCAAATTCTTCACAAGCCGCGGCGCATTTGTCTTCGCGAATTTCTTATTGATTCGCGTATCCGCCAAAACCCGTCCGGCAAAATCGCCAACGACCGCGTCAAGCGCCGCTTTTCCACCAAGCCGGTCATACAAACTCTTCTCCTGCGAAAACGCCGAGATTGAAACCGCCAAAACAAACATCATCGAAACAATTATCTTCTTCATATTTTCCTCCAAGTTTTTAGTTTAGTTTCAGACTGTCCCCCTTGAACCGGTAAACCGTGTTATCGCTGCTCTTTTTAGCAGCCTTCGCCAGCCTGCGTCATTTTCATCATTAGTTAAACGAAAGCGCAAGCATAGTTAAATCGTCGTTCCTCGGCGTGTTGCCGCGAAATTCATCAAGATGAGCGAGGCATCCGGCGATCAGGTCGCCTGTAGTTTGGTATGAACAACCGTCGATAGCCTCAAACAGCCGGCAGCTTCCATATTCTTCTCCGGCTGCATCCAGCGCCTCCGTCACACCGTCCGTGAACAGCAGCAGCGAATCACCCGCGCCCAACTCCACTTTGTTTACGCTAAATTCCGTGTCGCAAAACATGCCGAGCGGAAGGCCTGAATGATTCAATTCCCCTTTGACTCCGTTCTTGATCAAAACCGGCGACAGATGCCCGGCGTTCGATATCTCGATCTCGCCCCGGCGATTCGCGCGCCCCGCGACCAGCGTCGCGTACTGATTGGCGAGCGAGCTTTCTTTCAGGAGTCGGTTTGCGCGATTCATAAGATCGCCAAGCGGCAATTCCATCGGAATGAGCGAATGAAAGATCGCGTGCAGATTAGACATCAACAGGCTCGCCGCCATTCCCTTG
Organism: Chloracidobacterium sp.; assembly: GCA_031430895.1. Classification (GTDB taxonomy): domain Bacteria; phylum Acidobacteriota; class Blastocatellia; order Pyrinomonadales; family Pyrinomonadaceae; genus OLB17. The sequence goes on from JANPCJ010000050.1 coordinate 13,408, forward strand.
CCCGACACATCGCCGAGGATAAAATAAAACTCGTCGCCGCTTTCGATAATGTCCACGTAATCGCCGCTAACGATACCCGCCGGGTGATAAACATAATCGACGTTCCAGAATTCACACGCCTTTCCCGAGGGCGGAAGGAAGCCGCGTTGAATATCCGCCGCAAGCTGCAAATCGTCCTCAAGCGAAGCCCTCTGCTTCTCAGTCAAACAACCCAAACAGACCGTCATCAACGGATCGTTCATCAACCGTTCCGGCTCAACCGTATCGTGACAACCGACGCACACGCCGTAGGAACCGTTCTCAAATTTGAGCAATGCCGCATCAACCTCATTCAATAAGCGGGTGAAATCATCATTCGCCTCAATCTGCGTACGCGCGCTGCGCAGCCGCTGCCTTCTGTCGAGCAGCTGCTCATGGAGCATCGAATCAAATTCGACCACCACGGGTGCCGCCATTGTTTGTACGCTGTCCATATAAGCCTCTTGTCGCCATGGGCGAAGTACCCAGCACTTCCCACTACCCAGCAATTTCAGCGCCTCGGCCGCATATTCCATCAAAGTGACCGGAAAGATAGATCAAACCGTTGTGCTCAATGCCGGGCGAATAGTGGCCTTTTGATGGCGGCTGATTTGATGGTTGAACGGTTTTCATTACGTACCTTTCAATATCCGCTCAACGCCATTTTTTAATTTTGGGAGTTCGATTTTAACGATCCTCCAGACAAATCTTAAGCTTACTGCTGTGTAGCCGTGTATCAGACGGTTTCTCGTTCCGACTATTTTCTTCCACGGAATATCGGGATTTCCCTTTCGCAATTCATCGGTCAGATGCGTAGTTGCCTCGCCAATGATCTCAATCTGTCTTATGACTGCGTCGTGACGCATTGCGTCCAAACTAAACTGGTCCTCATCAATTTCGCGGACATAGCTTTCGATCGCATCAATCGCGTCCAGAATGTTCTAAGCCGCAGCGAATTCTCGTTCTTCATAGATTACTTGCAAGTCTCGCATCACGCTATCCACTATGTATTTGCTAAGCGCATCCTTAGTCGCCCAATCGACTTTTCTTCCTAGCCTATCTTCAATTTCCAATGCCCCATCGATCCAGTCCCAGCCTTTCGGCTTAGAAAATTTTACCAACAAGTCAATGTCGCTATCTTCCGTTGCCTCTCCTCGCGCGAAAGAGCCAAAAACCGCGCAATACGAAATGTCATTGCGTTTGCAAATCTCGATGATCGTTTGCTTGTCCGATTCGCTTAAAAACATTGTCTAATTGTCGTTTTCCAACCTGTCGGCAATCACACCTGCGGCCAAACCTTAACTTTCAAAATCGCTTCTTCCTTTGGCCGTAAACCAGCACGCCATCAGGCGCATCGATCTCAGCTATCCAGCGACTGTCTTCTTCCTGTTCGATCTCTGTCGTGAAACTCATCTTCTGGGCTACAACCTTGGTTCATTTCGTTAAAGTCGGCATTATAAACTCGCCGTCAATCTGAACTCGAATAGTTTTCGAACCAAGGCCATTCATTTTCGCAACGGTCATCAAATGCTTTAATTTGTCGATCGCTCTTTCACAACTCTGAGCATTTGCACTTATCCAAGGATACATTTTTGCCGTAGCCATCCCCTTTTCCGATTCAATCTCCTCCGTCTCGATCTCTAGGCTTTCAGCAAACTCACGAAGCTTCTTAGCCGCGCTTTTACCTTGCCCCGCGTGGCTCTCCCGACTTTCCAAATTCCGTCTGACGACCCCACCCAATGGAATATCAGGGTATTTCTTCCAGTCGCTGCGCTTAACGCTCCGAACAGCATGTTCGATCTCATTCGAATGTTCAAGATCGATCCGCCCAACTATTCCCTTCAACGCGTCCGAGATATTCTTCCGATACGACCGGTTTACCACAGCCTTTCTCTTCGGGATCGAGTTGCGTGAGGCTTTGTCGTTAGCACCGTAACCATTACGACGATCCTTTGCGTAACTTTGCGCTTTCTTTTCTTGCGGAGTCTTCTCTTTCATTTACCCACTCCCAACAAACAGGATCTAGTCTGACTTAGCCAACACTTCCTTCCAACTTCAATCCCAACAACTTCGTAGCCTCGACCGCGTACTCCATCGGCAGTTCACGAAATACTTCTTTGCAAAAGCCATTGATAATAAGCGAAACAGCATCTTCCTGCGATATGCCGCGTTGCTGCAAATAAAAAAGCTGGTCCTCGCTGATCTTTGAGGTCGTGGCCTCGTGTTCGACGCGGGCGGTGGCGTTCATTACTTCGATGTAGGGGAATGTGTTCGCCTCGGATTTGCCGCCGATGAGCATCGAATCGCACTGCGTGTAATTACGCGCGCCTTCGGCCTTTGGCATTATTTTTACCAAGCCGCGATAGCTGTTGTTCGATTTTCCGGCCGAGATGCCTTTTGAGATGATCGTCGATTTTGTGTTCTTGCCGAGATGGATCATCTTTGTCCCCGTGTCGGCGATCTGAGCGTTGTTTGTTAGTGCGACCGAGTAAAATTCGCCGATCGAGTTGTCGCCCTGCAAGATCACAGAAGGATATTTCCACGTGATCGCCGAACCTGTCTCGACCTGTGTCCACGAGATTTTTGATCGTACGCCGCGGCATGCACCGCGCTTCGTTACAAAGTTATAAATCCCGCCCTTGCCGTTCTCATCACCGGCGTACCAGTTCTGCACGGTCGAGTATTTGATCTCGGCATCGTCCATTGCGACAAGCTCGACGACCGCCGCGTGAAGCTGGTTCGTATCAAACTGCGGTGCCGTGCAGCCTTCATTATACGCCACATAACCGCCTTGCTCGGCGACAATCAGCGTACGTTCAAATTGCCCGGCTTCCTGCGTGTTGATGCGGAAATAGGTCGAAAGCTCCATCGGACATCGAACGCCTTTTGGGATAAATACAAACGAACCGTCCGAGAAAACCGCCGAGTTTAGCGCGGCGTAATAATTGTCATTAACCGGCACGACGGAACCGAGATATTTCTTGATCTTGTCGGGATAAAGCTCCACCGCCTCGGTAAACGAGCAAAAGATAACGCCCGCTTCAAGTAATTTTTTCTTGTATGTCGTCGCAACCGACACCGAGTCAAACACGGCGTCAACCGCAACATTCGCAAGCATTTTCTGCTCGGTGATCGGGATGCCGAGCTTCTCGAATGTTCTGATGAGTTCAGGATCGACCTCGTCGAGACTGGCCTTTTTAGCTTTCTCTTTCGGCGCTGAGTAATACGAAATATTCTGAAAATCGATGCGCGGATAATCGAAATTTGCCCAATAGTCCGGCTCCGTCATTTTGAGCCATTGCCGATACGCTTTCAGGCGAAACTCAAGCATCCATTCCGGCTCGTTCTTTTTCGACGAGATCAGCCGAACCGTGTCTTCGGACAGGCCACGGGCGATCGTCTCTGTCTCGATGTCCGTAACAAAGCCGTATTTGTATTCCCGATTTGTAAGTAATTCCGTTGCTGTACTCATGAAGTTGTTCCAAGTTCAAAGTTCAAAGTCTGCCGACCGCAACTGCCTTCTGCTTCTGCCTACTGCCTACTAGCCATCGGCTCAATCGTCCTATGGATTCCCTGTATCTTGTGAAACATCGCATCCACCGAGCTTTCGCTGCCGACTAGCTGGGCGAGCGTTATCCGCGAAAGCGCATTCTCAACGATCTCGTGCAGCCCTACGATCACCGGCCGGATTCCGCAGTCGCCGTGATGGACGCAGGAATCGAGGACGCCCGTGTAGCTGTCGCAATGTTTGCTCAACACATCCTGATCCAGCACCCTGATGATCTCGCTGAGCCGAATCTCACTCGAAGGTCGCGCCAAAACATAGCCGCCCTTAGTACCGCGTGTCGAGAGAACAAAGCCCGCCTTATTAAGCAGCCACATCAGTTTCCCGGCATTTGCCGTCGAGATGCCCTCGCGCTCGGCAATCTGCGGCAGCGTCAGGCTCATCCCCGGCGGCAAATTAGCAAGCTGGACGAGACACCGTAGACCGTATTCTTCCTGTGCAGAAATTTTCATCCCTCGCAATTCCCTTTTCCCTTTCAATATTTGCAAGAGTATCAATTCCTTACTTTTAAATCAAGATTAAAATCGTACATTCCGCTTCCTTTGTAGCGGTTTGGCGGGCGCAAAGCTACGATGGCGCAAAGGAAAACAAAGAAGATTCAAAATGAACGGCGATTTTTATTGACTTTGGCGTCCGATGTGCAGTATAAGTTCTCATTCAACAAATAACCTATGACGCATTCCCGCCATCGCTTTTCAATCGGTGTCTACCTATCCGTAGTCCTCGGCATGCTGATTTCGGCGTGTTCGGATGCCCAGAAAACACCTCCGCAAGTTCCGCCGCCCGTGGTGACGGTTGACGCGCGCATCACCTTTCTGGCGGTTGGCGACATTATGATCTCGCGCGGCGTCGCGCGGGCGATCGACCGCGCGGGCGATCCGCTGGCACCATTTAAGCGAATGGAGAGCATTTTTCTCTCGACCGATTTTAACTTTGGTAATCTCGAATCACCGATCTCCGGCAACGACAACAAGGTCGGCAAGGGCCTGATGTTTAATATGCGGCGGCGCGATGCCGCGGGGCTGAAAAAATACAATTTCAAGGTTCTCAATCTCGCCAACAATCACGCGATGGATCAGGGCCTGAAAGGCTTGCAGTACACGCGTCGGGCGCTCGCCGAAGACGGCTTTACCTATCTCGGCGTCGGCGACAATCTCGCCGAGGCATGGCGACCGAAAACTATCGAGGTCAAAGGCGTCAAAATCGGTTTCGTCGGCGCCTCTTACGCGTCCTACAACGACAACGGTGCCGCGAGAAATGAATACGTCGCCCGCATCGAAGACGAAAAGCTGTTGGAATCGTCGATCAATGAACTAAAAAAAAGCGGGACGGATTTCATTATCGCCACGATGCATGCCGGTGTCGAATACGAGCGGCGTCCGGGCCCGGCGGCCATCGCCTTTGCGCGCAAAGCCATAGATTCCGGCGCCGACATGGTCATCGGCGGCCACCCGCATTGGGTTCAGATAATGGAAGAGTATAAAGGCAAATACATCTTTTACTCACTCGGAAATTTTATCTTCGATCAGGAATGGAGCCGCGACACAAAGGAAGGTTTGGCTCTAAAGATAACGCTAACTTGTAAAAAAACCACCGAATCCGCGACGCGCGCCGTCGAACAGATCGAGCTAATCCCCGTCATCATCGAAAATTACAGCACTCCGCGCCCCGCTACCGAGCCCGAGGCGCAGGCGATCCTGAACAAGATCGGTGTTGCATCCAGAATAATTCAGCCGGAAGGGTAGTAGGGAAGTTTGAAATTTTTTTCGTGTTATTTTAGTGTGGTTCGTGGTTCCGGAGCGTGCATTTTTACGAAGAGAACCACGAAACAACACGAAACGCACGAAATGACATGCCGCCGCCGCTCAATATAGTCGCTGTTATTCTTTGATATCCACCAACTCAACGATAAAAACCAGTGTCGTATCGGGCGGAATCGGCCCTTTACCCCTTGTTCCATAAGCGATCGCGGACGGGATAACAAAAATCGCCTGGTCTCCAACACGGAGCTTTGCAATACCTTCATCCCAACCCTTAATTACCTTACCCATACCCAGCGGAAACGGGTACGGTTGTCCGCGGTCGCGCGAGCTGTCAAATTTGACGCCGTTTGTAAACATTCCGGTGTAATGTACAACAACCGTCTCGCCAACCTTGGGCAGCCGCCCCGTGCCTTTCTGAGTCACGAGATATGTCAGACCCGACGCCGTTTTGATCGCCCCGGCGGAGAGAACCGATGGCTTCGGCTTTGCCGCCACCGGACGTTTCGCCGCAAGTTTCCTCGGCCGGGTCTGAGCCTCGGCGCTGAATGCAAAAGCGGAAATCGTGAGGACGATCAGGGATAAATACAATCTTTTGGTCATATTATTAAAAAAGAGCGAAACCACGGATGAAGACAGATTAACACGGATCGGAACAAAAATCGGCGCTCTTGTAGCCGAACGAGAAACAGTGAGAAGCGGACTCGCCCGATATACGCCAACTTAAGGCTGTAAATTCATGCGAAAAGAGGCGTTAGAGTCCCTGAAAGGGACCAATTTAATAGCGTCGGGAGTATCCCGACGATTGTAAAACAGACGGCCTATCCGTCCCTGTAAGGGACGAATGGCAGTCTTTTTCGGCCATTTCTCCCTTACAGGGAGAGTATTCGTCGGGTTGCTCGTCGTCGGGTTTCACGCGACGCTATTAAATGTGTCCCTTTCAGGGACAGGAAGTTATTTAGAATGAACATTTACAGCCTTATTAGGTTGGCACCTTAAGCGGCTCGCCCCCGCAGACCTCAGAATGTCTCACCATGATCTTTTAGAACCCTCTTGATAACACCCGCGTATTAGTGCTAACTTTCGCTATACAATCCTCACTTATTATATTATGAATCGAATTCTCATCTCGTTCTTCCTGGTTATCTCCTCAATAGGCGCTGTTTCGGCTCAGACGCCTGCAAAAAAGACGATCTCGACCTTTACCGAAAAGCTGCAAAAAATCGACGGTTTTATACCGCTCTACGTCAACGGCGATGACGGCAAGATCTACCTCGAAATCTCTCGGTTTAACCAGGAATTTCTTTATTTGGTGTCGCTCCCGACGGGTGTCGGGTCGAACCCGATCGGGCTTGACCGCGCTCAGCTGGGGACGACGAAGGTTGTGACGTTTGAGCGTTCGGGGAATAAGATTTTACTCGTTCAACCGAACTACGAATATCGCGCGCTGAGCAATAACGCGGCTGAAAAGAAATCGGTTGAGGAATCGTTTGCTAAATCGGTAATCTGGGGATTTAAGATCGAGGCGAGCGAAGGCGATACGATTTTGGTTGACGCGACGAGCTTTTTGATCCGCGACGCTCATGGCGTCGGCGAAAGGATGAATCAGGCCAGGCAGGGAACTTACAGCTTTGACGAGAGCCGAAGCGCACTTTATTTGTCCAAAACGAAAGGCTTTCCAAAGAACACCGAGGTTGAAGCAACGATTACGCTTACCTCAAATTCCGAAGCGGGCAATTTGATAAATCAAGTCGCTCCGACCGCAAAGCACGTCACGGTGCGCGAGCGGCATTCGTTTGTCGAACTACCGGACGATAAATACCGGCCGCGACGCTTCGACCCGCGCGTGGGCGCGATACCGGTCAACTTTTACGATTACGGAACGGACATCAACGAGGACCTCGAAAAGCGCTGGATACAGCGGCACCGGCTTGAGAAAAAAGACCCGAATGCGACCGTGAGCGAAGCCGTCAAACCCCTTGTCTATTACGTCGATAACGGCGCACCGAAACAGATTCAGGACGCGCTTATCGAGGGTGCCGCGTGGTGGAACCAGGCTTATGAGGCGGCAGGTTTTCGCAACGCATTCCAGGTGAAGGTTCTGCCGCCGGATGCCGATCCGATGGATGTTCGGATCAACGTCATAAATTGGGTGCATCGCTCGACGCGCGGATGGTCGATTGGCGACAGCGTTGTCGATCCGCGAACCGGCGAGATCATAAAGGGCGATGTGACGCTCGACTCGCAACGTGCGCGTCAGGATTTTCTGCTCGGCGTGGGCCTCGCTCCGCAACACAGATCGTCGAACAACGCGTGTGAATTTGGGCTGATGCCCGATGTCGATTATCTGGCCTCGCAAGACTCGGTGAATGAGATCACGGCGATGTCATACGCCCGCATTCGACAGTTGTCGGCGCACGAGGTTGGGCATACCCTCGGATTCACGCACAATTTTGCGGCCAGCACATACGGACGCGGTTCGGTGATGGATTACCCGGCCCCGATGATCGAGATCAAGAATGGGAAACTCGATTTCTCAAATGCCTATGCCGTCGGTATCGGTTCGTTTGATAAATTCGCGGTCAAATACGCTTACACGCAGTTTGATGCGGGTGCCAATGAGAGCAATGAGCTTGAAAAGATCGTGCGCGAAGGTATCACAAACGGGTTGCTTTTCCTTGCTGATCAGGACGCCCGTCCGGCGGGAGCGGCCAATCCACTGGCAAATCTGTGGGACAACGGGCCTGATCCGGTTGCGATGCTCAACCATGAAATGCAGGTTCGCCGCATCGGATTAAATCAGTTTGGTCTGCAAAATATCCCGAATGGTACGCCGCTCTCCGAGCTCGAAAACCAGTTCCTGCCACTTTATCTGCATCATCGTTACCAACTGACGGCGGCTGTAAAAACGGTTGGCGGTGTTTATTACACTTTTGCCGTGCGCACTCAAAATAGTCCCGATCCGGGCGTCGTCAATCAGATCGTTCCGGCGACGCGTCAACGCGAAGCGCTTGCGGCCGCTCTCGATACGATCAGGACCGAAGAACTCGTTATATCCGACAACATTCTCAAACTGATTCCACCAACCGCCTACGGATACCGTTCGGGCCGGTCGGAGCTTTTTGCAAAACGCACAAATCCGATCTTCGATCCGATCGGCGCCGCCGAGATTGCGGCCGATATGACGATCAGCGCCTTACTCGAACCGAGCCGCGCGGCGCGGCTTGTAGATTTTAATGCGCGGAACAGAGCGAATCCGCATTTTCGTGAGGTGGTCGATGCGCTTATGAAAGCAACCTGGAAAAACCCGGTGTCGCCCGACGCCAATCAGACGGCCATCGCCCGCGCCGTTCAAAGCCTGACCGTCTCGCGTCTGATGGACCTCGCGGCCAACGCAACCGCCCAACCGCAGGTGCGCGCCGTCGCTACCGAAGCCCTACGCTCGCTAGCCGCGACACTAAAAAGAACGCCGGCCTCTGGCGACACCGCTGCCCATTACCGCGCAACTGCCGATGACATCGAGCGATTTCTGACGCGCCCCGACGCTCCGCGCAAACAAACGACGACGCTCGCCACGCCACCCGGCGATCCGATCGGAAATTGACTGGAGGGCATCTCTAAAGACGGCCGTTTGTGTCAACGGGGTCGAATTATTCATCGCGTCAAAGGGCTGGATGACCGCGTGAAAGAGTGATTGTCTCCTGTCATTTCAAATCAAAGAGCAAAAATTCCGAATGGTCACCAAGAGCCTTGAGTGTCAAGGTATTCTCGTCGCTGATTGCCGCACCGTCTCCCGATATAAGATTCTGGCCGTTTACGGAAAGTGAACCGCTAATCAATTGCACCCACCCGTGTCGATCTTTGGGAAGTTCCACCGAAACTTCCTCACCATTTTTCAGGATCGAAGCGTAAAGTTTTACATCCTGATTAATATGCACCGAGCCATCGTCTCCGCCGCGAGATGCAATTAACCGCAGTTTGCCCTGCTTTTCTTCGGGCGAAAATAGCTTTTGCTCATAGCTCGGCGTCAGACGGTTTGCTTCGGGCAATATCCAAATTTGCAGCAAATGGGTTTTCTCCGTTGGCGAGCTGAATTCGCTGTGCAAAACGCCCGATCCGGCGGTCATTCGCTGCACCTCGTTTGGACGGATCGTCTGGCCGTTCCCCATCGAATCGCGATGCGACAATTCGCCTGAGATCATATATGTAATGATCTCCATATCGCGATGCCCGTGTTTCGGAAAGCCCTGGTCGGCTTGGATATAATCTTCGTTTATCACCCGCAGATCGCGAAAACCCATAAATTGCGGATCGTGATAATCCGCAAATGAAAATGTAAATCGCGTGTCCAGCCAGCCATGATTGGCATGGCCGCGTTCGTTTGATCGTCTGATTTTTATCATGATTATTTCCTCTTCTTTCTTTGCGATCTTTTGCGTCCTGGCGTGAAATCTTCCCTTGGGGGCTTTATTCGTGCATCCGTGGCTAAAGCTTTTGCCACGAATGCACGAATTAAGAGTTTTTCAAAGAACTCTTTAAGTCTATAGCTTCGCAGCGAACTTGTAATCATCAATTGCGGTGACGCCGTTCTGATACTTTCGGGTGAGGAAGAGATCAACCACAGATGGACACGGATAAGATTTTCTCCGATCCGTGTCCATCCGTGATTATCCGTGGTTAAATTTCTGTCTTTCTTACGATCATCAAACCGTCGCGGATCGGTAGCAGTACATTTGCGACACGCTCATCCGCCATGACCATTTGGTTAAACTCATGAAGGGCTTGCGTGTTCTCGTCTTTCTCTTCGTCGAGCACTCTGCCGCTCCACAACACATTATCGGCGACGATAAATCCGCCGGGGCTCACACGGTCAAAAACGAGGTTGTAGTAGTTTGAATAATTGGGTTTGTCGGCGTCGATAAATACTAGATCGAATGTTTCGGGCAGCGTCGGGATAATGTCCGTTGCCATTCCAAGGTGAAACTCGACGCGGTCGGCAAATCTGGTCTTGGCGACAAATTCACGGGCCACGCGGTTTGTGTCGTCCTGTATGTCCAATGTAATTACCTTGCCGCCATCGGCCAGACCCTCGGCAAAACAGAGCGCTGAGTAGCCGAGATAGGTTCCGATCTCAAGTACAACTTTAGGGCGGATCATATGCGAGAGCATCGATAACACTCGGCCCTGAAAGAAGCCTGACAGCATCGACGAATCTTCGTAGTGGGCGTAACAATGCTCGCGCAGATCGCGCAGCACGTCGCTCTCGCCGGATGTGAAACATTCGGCGTATTTGGTCAATTCATTTGCAATTGCATTCATAGGTCAACTCTCACCAGCCCTCTTTTTATCGCGAGCGTGGCTGCGGATGTGCGGTCTGAGACGCCGATCTTCCCAAAAATATTCTGGACGTGCGTCTTGATGGTATTTTCCGAATTGTCGAGCGCAAACGCAATCTCCTTATTCGACATTCCGCCGACGATCATTCTGAGGACATTGGTTTCGGTCGCTGTCAGTTCTTCCTGTCCTATGTGCTCGCTCAAAATTGCGGCAATCTCCGCCGGTATATATTTCCTGCCGCCCGCGACAGTGCGAATCGCTTTTATCAGTTCATCCGGCTCGACATCCTTACACACATATCCAAGCGCACCCTTCTTCAAAGCCCGCGTGATCTCGGCGTCGCCGGCGTGATCGGCAAGGACGATGATCTTCGCCCGCGAGTCTTTGGCGAAGTAACCATCAAGGTCGTCGATGGTGCATGAATCGGGAAATCGAAGGCCGAGGATTGTAACATCCGGATTTTGTTGGGCAAACAATTTGAAGCCGTCGACGGCGTTGTCAGACTCGGCGAGGATTCTTATATAGTTTGACGATTCAAAAACGGTGCTAATGCCGAGCCGCGTCAGTGTTTGGCTTTCGATAAGTAGAACTTTGATTGGATTACTCATACACGACAGAAATCCCGCGACCTGAATCGAGAGAGTCACCGTAGGACAGTCAGGAAGGCGGTTTTACCCCGGGGTAAACCCGCCTTCCCGACTGTCCTTATGTTTCTTGAACCCTTTCATTCAAATTTGTGTTACTTTTGGTCTGTTCAGACGGCCTCAAAATGATCCGAGCCGGGACCTAACGGGTGAGACCTAATCCGGCTGTAAACTCGACAATCGGCCGCATCAGATCGGTATCGTAATTCGTCTTAACATGCTGCATTACGGCGGTGATGCGTTCGAGACCCATGCCGGTATCGACCGATGGCGCGGGCAGCGGTGTTAGTTTGAAAGTGCCGTCCTCACCCAGCGTCCGGTTGTACTGCATAAAAACAAGATTCCAGATCTCCATCGTCGTGTCGCCTTCGCGGTTGACCCATTTTGGATGATTCTTTTCCGGGTTGTCGGGTTCGTCGCCCATGTAATAGTGGATCTCGGAGCATGGCCCGCACGGCCCGGTGTCGCCCATTTGCCAGAAATTATCCTTGCGGTCAAAGCCCAAAATTCGCTCCGATTTTGCACCGACCATTTCCCAATGGGAGCGCGCTTCGTCGTCCGGACCGACCTCTTCATCTCCCTCGAAGACCGAAAACCACAAACGCGTTTCGTCAAGCTTTAGCTCGTTTACCAAAAAATCCCAGGCAAATATGATCGCCTCTTTTTTAAAGTAGTCACCAAACGAAAAATTGCCGAGCATCTCAAAAAACGTGTGATGCCGCGCCGTCTTTCCGACCTCGTCCAGGTCGTTATGCTTGCCGCCGGCACGGATGCACTTTTGCGACGAAACGGCGCGTTTATAGTCGCGCTTTTCAAGCCCGAGAAAAACGTCTTTGAATTGGTTCATGCCCGCGTTTGTAAACAAAAGTGTGGGGTCGTTAGCGGGTAGGAGCGGCGAAGAATGCACGATCTTATGCCCGTGCTGCTCAAAATACTCGAGGAATTTAGCTCTGATCTCGTTTCCGGTCATGCAAACGAATTTAGCACAATTCCGTTCTCAACCCGCATCCGGGAATTCGTGAGCGAGTTTACAAAGGACAGTCAGGAAGGCGGGCTTGCCCCCTAGGCGCGAACTTAAGACTGTAAATAGTTGAGTGTCGTAGGTGTACGGCTTTGTTCTTCTTGGTTCATCGATCCGCTGTTTTCACCGCGTTAGCGGTGGCATGAATTTAGCCGTGGGTTTGAACCCACGGGACGCGTACCACGCTCGATTGTTGTCGCGTCAGCGACAAATGAATACTGGCCGCCGTTTTATTCAACCGTCGCTGACGCGACG
>JANPCJ010000051.1:0-2036 GCA_031430895.1 Chloracidobacterium sp.
ACGGAAACGCAGACCATATGATCTGCGTCGCGTCAGCGACGGTTGAATAAAACGGCGGCCAGTATTCATTTGTCGCTGACGCGACAACAATCGAGCGTGGTACGCGTCCCGTGGGTTCACACCCACGGCTAAATTCATGCCACCGCTAAACGCGGTGAAAACAGCGGATCGATGAACCAAGAAGAACGAAGCCGTACACCTATGACACTCAACTATTTACAGCCTTAAGTTGGCGCCTGTGCGGGTTTACCCCCGCTCTTGTGGTTAGGAGTGAAGGAGCGGGGGTAAACCCGCCTTCCCAACTGGCCTATCTTTACGAGTTTCGATCTTTTCGCATCCATCCCAATTCGTGCGGCAATTTTTCAAAGTAAAAGAAAATGTAAGCCTGGCCCCGCTGACCACGCTCCGTATCGGCGGCGCGGCGCGTTTTTTTGTCACGGCGGTGACCGAGTCTCAGGTGGCTGCGGCGGTGGAATTTGCGGCGAAAAACAATCTTGATCTATTTGTGTTGGGCGGCGGGAGCAATGTGCTTGTTTCCGATCGCGGGTTTGACGGGCTTGTACTTCAGATCGGACTGCTGGGCGTTGAGAGTTTCGAGTTCCTGGTTCCGAGTTCCGAGTTAAGAGGCGATTCCAACGCGGAACTCGGAACCCGGAACGCGAAGCTCATTAAAGTCGGAGCGGGTGAAGATTGGGACGAGTTTGTCGAGAACTGCGTTAAGGAAAGGCTTTCGGGTGTGGAATGTCTTAGTGGCATTCCCGGACTTGTCGGTGGTACGCCTGTACAGAATGTAGGAGCGTACGGACAGGAAGTTTCCGAGACGATCGTCGCCGTGCGATGTCTCGACCGAACGAATGGAAAGATTGTCACGCTCACAAACGCGGACTGCGGCTTTACATATCGAACCTCGATATTCAATTCGACACATCGCGAGCGATATATCGTGCTTGCGGTAACTTTCCGGTTGGTTGAGAACGGGCCGCCGAAGATAGCGTATCCGGAATTAGAGCGGGCCGTTGAAATGCCGGCTTCACTCAGTGGGGTTCGCGACGCCGTGCTGCGGATTCGAGGTAAGAAATCGATGCTGATCGATCCTCGCGATCCGAACTCTAAGAGCGTTGGATCGTTTTTCAAAAACCCTATCGTCGAACTGGAAAAACTCAAGGAAATACAGATCGCCTTTCCAAGTGTGCCGTATTTTGAATTTGGCGAGATGGTGAAAATTCCCGCCGCGTGGTTGATCGAGAAGGCGGATTTTTCTAAGGGGTTTACATTAGGTAATGCCGGAATCTCTGAAAACCACACGCTGGCGCTTATTAACAGAGGCAAATCGACCGCGGCGGAGATAATTGATTTGAAGGATATGATTCAGGCAGGTGTTGAAGCAAGATTTGGAATAACACTTTGCCCGGAACCCGTATTCGTTGGTTTCGACGCATGACTGGAGGGCAAGCATCCCTGCTTGCCCGAGGAATTCGAGCGATCTTGTTGTCAATTTAAAGTGAATCGCCGCTCCAATCACTTTTTGGGTTATAATAACTTCGATCAGGAGGATAATATGTTTCGCGTCAAAGCTCATCTCGCATTTATTGCTTCGTTTTCGATTTTTCTCACGGTGTTGCCTAACGCCCGGCCGGTTCAGGCTCAGGATCTTGTCGCGACGGAGGATCTTGCGGGCGGATCGAGCGTGTTTGTTTTTCGCGAATCGCGGAAGAAGGCTCAGTCAAGGGGCGGCGGAGGCCGCGCTTCCTCTGGCGACGGTGGCGGCGGAATCGGGGGCAGTGTGGGCGGCGGTGGCGGCGGGAGAGTAGCGAAAACCAATGCGCAGATTGCGGCTGAGGCGGCAAAACGCCGGGCGGCGGCTATTGCGGTCCGGAAAAAAGCAGCCGCGGTGGCCCGCGACCGCAAGATTGCAGCCTCAAACACGTTGGCAACGAAAGCTGATGTCTTTTTGGAAAATAATCAGACCGATCTGGTGATAAAGAATTTTCGTGATGCTCTTGTTCAGTATCCAAAAAACACCCGTGCGTCCGGTG
>JANPCJ010000052.1:0-1965 GCA_031430895.1 Chloracidobacterium sp.
TTCCTCGCCTTTCTGCGCGAGCACGGCCAAATCGTCGCCGAACAGTTTGACCGCGACGTCGCCGCGGGTTCCGGCTATGAGTTCGTTGACGCGCATTTCTATCGGCTGCATAAATCCGAATGAAGCGGCTCCCGGCACCTCCATTTCGACCTTTTTCGACATCGCCTCAACGAGTTCTTCCTTCGTCTTTCCCGATTTCCAATCCTCAATCGGATGGAGCATTACAAAAACATCGCATTGATTCAGGCTCATCGAATCGTTGGCAACCGCCGGAGCGCCGCATTTTGAAACGATCTGTTTGACCTCCGGGAAAGCCAAAAGGGATTTTTCAACTTCGGTTGTCATCTTCACCGATTGGTTAAGGGACACGCTGGGCAATAATATGGCTTCGATCAGAATGTCCCCTTCGTCAAGGCGCGGGATAAACTCTCCGCCTAAATACGGGAACGCAATGGCCGAAAGCAGGACCGTCGTGACTGCGGCGGCCAACACCTGTGAGCGGAACTTCATTACAAAAGCGAGCGAGGGTTTGTAAACCTGTTTCGACCAGCGGATCAGAAAACTTTCCTTTTCCGAAACTTCGCCGCGCAAGATCAAGGCGAGCATCGCCGGAACATAAGTTAAAGATAAAATCAGCGAACCAAGCAAAGCGAAAATAACCGTCAATGCCATCGGCACGAACATTTTCCCTTCGATTCCGCGCAAACTTAAGATCGGCAAATAAACAATGCCGATGATCGCGACCGCGAACACGACCGGACGCGCGACCTCGAGACACGCTTCCAGGATCGTGCGTTCGGGCGGCTCGTGCGATTTATTATGCTGAGCTTCGGCGCGGCGGCGGACCACGTTTTCGACCATGACAACCGCTCCGTCAACGATCAATCCGAAATCGAGCGCACCCAAGCTCATCAAATTTCCCGAAACATTGAAAATACGCATCAGGATGGCGGCAAACAGCATCGAAAGCGGAATGATCGTCGCGACGAGCAAAGCTCCGCGCCAGTTTCCGAGTAATACAAGCAAGACGAGAATGACCAGCGCCGCGCCTTCGAGCAAATTCGTTTCGACTGTCGCAATCGCACGTTTGACCAGTGCCGTTCGGTCATAAAAAGGCTCGATGGTTACGCCTTTTGGCAGAGTTTTCCTGATTTCGATTATGCGCTGGGCGACCCGCTCGGCTACGGCGCGAGAATTCTCGCCCTTAAGCATGATTGCCATTCCAGACACGATCTCGCCTTCGCCGCCCGCCGTTGCCGCACCCTGTCGAATTCCTTTGCCTTCAACAATCTCGCCCAAATCCTTTACATAAACAGGAACGCCGTCGGCACCCGTCTTAACGACGATATTGGCGATGTCGTCCATTTTTTCGACCAGACCGACCCCACGCAAAAGATACTGCTCCGCTCCTTTTTCTATGTAGCCGCCGCCGACGGTGCCATTGTTTCGCATCACGGCCTCATAAACTTCCCGCAAACCCAGCCCGTAGGATTGCATCTTTTCCGGCACAAGCCTTACATCATATTGTTTGCCAAAACCGCCATGCGAATTGACTTCGGTCACACCGGGAACACTCATCAATTGGCGGCGGATATTCCAATCGTGAATAGTTCGCAAATCGGTCGCCGTGTAATTGCTTCCCTTCTCGGCTTTGACCTCGTATTGGTAAATCTCTCCTAAACCGGTGGCGATCGGTCCCATTTCCGGCGAGCCGATGCCGGGAGGAATCTGCTCGCGGGCCGTCGCCATTCTTTCGAGAATTAGCTGTCGGGCGAAATAAATGTCGGTAGATTCCTCAAAAACGATCGTGATGTTCGAAATACCAAATTTCGAGACCGAACGGATTTCCTCGACATTCGGAATGCCCGACATTGCCACCTCAATCGGAAACGTGATTTGGCGTTCGATCTCCAAAGGAGCAAGCGACGGCGCGGATGTCAAAACCTGCACCTGCACGTTGGTGAC
>JANPCJ010000053.1:0-2579 GCA_031430895.1 Chloracidobacterium sp.
CAACGGAGACTCCGCAGAGGCCAACGGAATTCCCGCAGAGGCCAACGGAGTCGGTGGGGCGTATATGACTAGATGACAACGGCGGCCCGACGCGAACACACGCCCTGATCGCCGGAAGCGCTTCGCCGCAACAATGTCCAACAAACTTCAGTTTGTTGATCTCTTGGGGAATCACGGCCCCGGGGGTCGGAAGTGCTCTAATGTTCAAACCGGCAAACTGAAGTATGCCGGACGCCTTTGCGTCGAACCTGAGGTCAAGCTGAGTTGGGAAAAATGAAGATTGCAAAGATGACAGGTCAGGAAGGGTTGCTCTGCACCCGCTCTTTGGTCTCTACATTGCTTGCACCAATGCATAAGCCTGCGCGTACGAGGCCGTGTCAAAAGTCACCACTTTCAGAGAATTTAGCCACGAAGCCACGAATGCACGAATAAAAACGAAGAATTCCGCCCCAAGCCTCGTGCTCCCACCAACTGCCCTCGTGCTCCCACCAACTGCCCTCGCGGTGCCACACCCTGCCCTCGCGGTGCCGCCAACTGCCCCCGGAGCGCCGCCCCCTGCCCTGTATGCGGGCGGGTCTGCCATCTTTACGGACGGGCGGACAGGAGTGTCCGCGCTCCGCTATGCACCTTTTTGCCGCGATTTCTCGTTTATATGAGTGTCGGGTAATATAATGTTGGCCAAAACCACAAGGAACTAAATTTCAATGAAAAATCGTTTGATCTTCGGAGCGTTGTTAGCGGTGACCCTGAGCGTCTCGCTCGTCCTTTGTCTTCCATCGGTGCGGGAAACAATATGGCCGGGCGCGCTCGGCAAAGTCGAAAAGAGATATGAAGAGAAGGAACCGGTTTCCGGCGATGATCCGTATGGACGCGAGAATTGGTTTATGTACCAGCGGAGATTTCCATTCGACAAAGTAGCGGAAGGCGGTCGCAGGCGTGCTTTTGAAGAGGTCTTAAAGCGCGGCGCGGGTTTTGGCCCCGAGGGAGTCGGGACGACATGGGCCTCGATCGGCCCCGGGCCGACGACCTCAGCGTTTCCGAATAACGGCGGTTTTACTTCGGGCCGTATTAATTCGATAGCTATATCACCGGCCAACAATCAGCTCGTGTTGATCGGCTCCGCAACCGGCGGCATCTGGCGGTCGGCGGATGGAGGGACGAGTTTCAACCCTGTCTCCGACGCTCAGGCCGATCTGGCGGTCGGTTCTATCGCTTTTGCACCGAGCAATCCGAACATCGTCTATGCCGGTATGGGTGACAACGACAATGGCTATTTTGGCAGCGGCGTTTTGAGGTCAACCGATGCCGGGGCGACCTGGGCACGAGTAAACAACACGCTTCCGCAACGAGTTCAGTCCACCCGTATCCGCGTCGATCCGGCAAACCCGGATAAGGTTTATTTATCGTTATTCAATTCTCTCGATACCGCCAACTGTACCAGTCGTCCGTGTGGCGGCGTCGTCGGCGGTGTTTTCGTTTCGACTGATGGCGGCGTCAACTGGACAAGAACGCTGACCGGACAGGCAAGCGATCTTGCCATTCACCCGACGAATTCTCAGATCGTTTACGCGGCTTTGCGCTTTGGGGCGTCTGATGGCGATCCGCGTGGATTGTTTAAGTCGACTGACGGCGGAACGACCTGGAACAATGTCTTCGCCTCGCCCTACGCCGCGTCACAGGATGCGACCAAGGATTTCCGTGTTTCAGTCACCCCAGCGGCGCCGGATCGGGTCTATATCTACTTTGGGTCTGACGGGCCGCCAGCACAGGTCAGGCTTGAAATGAGCGACAATGCCGGCACGACGTGGACGGATCGCGGCGTCGTCAATATTAACCAGCTCGATCCCGGTCAATTTGGTTACAACACCTATCTCGAAGCGAGCCCGGCGGACGCCAACACCGTCGCCGTCGGTGGCCGGGATACTTTCCTGAGCAGCAACGGCGGCGCAACCTTTACAAACATTAACAACTCGTTCAGGCCGCCATGGGAATGCGATGCCTGTTATACGCCGGACATGCAGAAGTTCCACGCGGACCAGCAATCATTCACATTTGAACCGGGAAGCGGTACGACATTCTACTGCGGCAACGATGGCGGCATTTGGAAGACGACCAATAGCGGCACGAATTTTACGTCGCTGAACGCCACATTGTCACTTACCCAGTTCATCGGCCTTGCTCTTAATCCAATCGACGCCGCGAGATCGTATGGCGGGACCCAGGACAATGGATCGCAGCGGCGTACCGGCGGAGCGGCGTGGAACGAATTTAGCGGCGGTGACGGCGGAAAGGCGGTTGTCAACGCGGCTAATCCAGCGATGATATTTCACAGTTATATTTACGGCAGCATCACCAGGAACATCAACGACGGAGCAACATTCGACGGCGCTGTTTGCAGCACGGCGGCGCTTGGCGAACCGCCTGCAGCCATGGGTGGACGAGTCGCTTTCTACCCTCCGATAGTGGGAAACGGGGTTGACGCCAGACTCTATACCGGAACCTATCGACTTTTCAGATGTGACAACTGCAGCAATTCGAATGTATTTATCGGTGATGGCGGTGTCGCGCCAAACTGGACC